>DATNCK010000445.1:0-16872 GCA_035571575.1 Steroidobacteraceae bacterium
CTGCCAGCGCTGGAAGACGAAGTATCCAGCCCTTCAACGGTAGCGACCGGATGCCGGACGCTGATCGCCGCAGGGCGACTGGTACCCGAGAAGGGCTTCGATGTGCTGATCGACGCTTTCGCGCGATTGCAAGACGCCAGCGCGCGTCTGATCATCATTGGGTCCGGGCCGGAAGAACTGCGGCTTCGGCAGCAGGTGCAGCGCCTCGGGCTTTCTGACCGTGTGCGCCTGCCGGGTCCTGTGCCCAGCATCCGCCCTTGGCTCGATCAGGCACGGGCGCTGGTGCTCTCCTCGCGATTCGAGGGTTTCGGCGCAGTATTGCTCGAAGCTCTCGCCGCCGGTCGCCAGGTGATCACCACTCGCTGCACGCATGCCATCGAGGAGCTTGGAATCAGCGGCAGTCTGGGCCGCGTGGTGCCCGTGGCAGACGTCACGGCGCTGACCAGGGCGATGGAAATTGCCTTGAATGAATCACCGCCCGAACCAGCACGGCTGGCGGCCGCGGTGGTCGATTACCGCATTGAATCCGGAGCGCGTGAGTATCTGCGCGCCTTCGAGCGATGGAGTGCCAGGGAGCCCGCGGAGGAAAGCGAATCGCTGCCTGCTAGCTGCGCGATCTGAAGCGTCTGGCGGCCTTCCTGAGGCCATGCTGGATCTCGACGCCCAGGCCATGCAGTGACAGCTCGGTTCGCTTCAGGTCGATCAGGGTGACAGGCCCGGCCGCAGCCAGTGTGTGCAGGCCTTCGACATAGGGCGCGAACGCCGGAGGAATCGGCAATTGCGGGCCGCATTCACAGAGCACCCTTTCGGGAGAGAGCACATCGAACCAGAGTGGGCGCATGCCACCCCCGTAGGTCATCGTGCAGTCCTGCACCGGTAGCATTACGCGACCACCAATCACCTGGGCGGTGCCCCCGGGCCGTGCACTGCTCACGTCGAACCGCACGGGATTCTGCGGCAGTGGGTGCCAGGGGCCGGTGATGCGCTCGGCCCAGGCCAGGTGCAATGCCGCGGTCTTGTCGATCTCACGCGCAGCAGGCGTATAGAACAGCCACCAGCGTCCCTCGTAAAAAAGCGGCGTCGCGTCGATCGGAACATGGTCGAGTGCGATGGTGCAGGCGCGCTCCCATCCAGTCGGAAACCGGGTGGCCCGGTACAGGACCAGGCTGCGGGATCTGCTGGCCTCAGGCAGCATCCACAAGCTGCCTTCGGCCTCAAACACGAAGGGATAGGAAAGATGCCAGCGCTCCGAGAGCGCCGGTTGATGATCGAGTAGTTTGAGGTTCGCGTCGTAGGTCAGTACTTCAATGCGGCCGATCCGCACGCGATAGTCGTACTTCTCCACGAACACATGCAGCAGGTTGTCGCGCCAGTACCCGAATGGATCGGCCATGAACTGGAACGAGCGCATGGGCGGCAGCCAGGTCAGTGGCAGGCCATCCACGGATCCTCGCTGCAGGATGGTCGCAAGCGGCGCCGCGACGATCGCAGGTTTCCAGATGTCCTTTCTCAGCCCCATGTGAGCTCATGATGACACTCCGAATGCACTACTGCCATGCCCTGCGCCGCGCAGAGTCGGCATCGATCAGTCTCGATAGGATGGAAGCGTGAGCTCAGGCTTTGCGAAACTCGCCGCGACACTGGATTACCCGCTCTATGTGGTAACCGCTGCAGTAGGCGGGGAGCGCACGGGATGCCTCATCGGCTTCGGTACTCAATGCAGCATTCATCCTCCGCGCTTTCTCGCCTGCATCTCCCGCAAGAACCACACACTTGGAATGGCAGCGCGCGCCAGCAGCCTGGCCGTGCATGTGATTGAAGAAAAGAACAAGAACATCGCCGAACTCTTCGGCGGACAGACTGGTGATGAAGTGGACAAATTCGCAGCCGTACGCTGGCACGACGTGCAGGGCGTGCCGGTACTGGATGATTGCGAGCGCTGGTTCATCGGATCGATCCTGCAAAAGATCGATCTCGGAGACCACGTCGGCTTTCTGCTCGAGCCTCTAGAGTCAGAAGCCAGGCCCGCTTCAGATCAGCTGACCATGCAGCAGGCTCGCGACATAAAGCCCGGCCACAAGCCCTGAGTGAAACGCCGAGGCATCGCTGCTGGCGCAGTCAGCAGCGGTCACGTCAGCTCAGTTTGGACTCGGCATGTGCTGGGCACCCGCACTGCCGCTGGGTGCGGTGGTCGGGTCGTGCGACACGGGACTGGCCTTGCCCGCGCGACTCCAGCGCGCAAATTCCGCTGGTGACACGGATCCATCATGATCGGTATCCAGCTTGTCGAACGCTCCTTCCAGCTCTGCAATGGGCAGAGTTTCTTCCTTCGACAACTTTCCATTCGCATCTTTGTCCACCGTAGAGAAATCGATTTTTGGCCCGTCCGGGAGTGCCGCCTTTTCCGCGGGAGCCTGCGCCTGGATTGCGGTCGCGGCTGCGAGTGCCACGATTGCCAGGATTGTGCGGGTTGGCTTGTTCATGATTCACTCCTGAACTCATCACTGAGAAGTGATGATGAGCGGGTCTGCTTGGGCCGAATACAGGAAGAGCACCCAAATGAGTCTGCACCGGCGCGCAATTTTCCGTAGGTTCCTTCCTACGCCCGGATATCGGTCGCTGGCGATGCGATCCGTGATCGCGGCGAGCCTGCTCTGCTCGTCGACGCTGACTGTTGCGGCAGATGACCTGACCGTTGCCCAGCTTGAGCAGGACGTGCGCGAATTGCAGCGCCAGGTGCAGATGCTGTCGCGACAGATCGATGCCCAACGCATGCAGGCCGCGCTTCCGGGCAGCGGTTCCACCCAGCGGTCTTCGACGCCGGTGATCGGGGTGACGCCAGCCTGGATCGATGCCGCCAGATGGCAGAAGCTCACAACCGGAATGAGCGAGCTCGAGGTCATCGCCACGCTGGGTCCGCCCACCTCGATGCGAACCGAAGAAGGTCAGCGCGTACTGCTGTACGCCCTGGAGATTGGATCTTCGGGATTCCTGAGTGGCAGCGTGACGCTGCGCGATCGCGCCGTCGTCCGTATCCAGAAGCCGGCACTGCAATAGGCTGCTCGCGGCCCTTGGCTGTTTCTCTGCAGGGGCTGCCTATCTTGGCACTGGATCCGAAGAGGGCCAGAAACGGCCTGTGCCCACCGGCAGGGGACGGAAGAAGGCATTGATGGAGTGAATCTGTCCGCCCCAGACCTTGAAGGCCTCAAAGGTCACCAGTGAATTGCCTTCGCCGTAGGAGGCCGTGTAGCCGAAATTCATCCACAGCAACACCACGCCGTTTTCTTCATCTACAGCGGCCACGCTGGCAATGATGCTCGGATGCACCATCAGGTTCTGTGCGTACATCCCGCAATCGCTCCGGCCGCAGCCGCTGCCGGCCAGAATGGCGCCGTTTTCAACGCGATAGGTTTCCGGTGCGAATTGAGTGCCTCCATCGATGAAACTGCCGACGCGCAGTCCCTCCGGATAAGCCAGCGCGGTCTTGATCATGGCTTCCCGCGACTGCTTCTTGCCGGCCGGGATGGGATCGTTCATGCCGCGAATGGGCTTGCCCAGTTCAGTGGGCTGAAGGCGCGCATCGGGAGTAACCCGCTGGACCAGCGTCTCGACGCCGATGATCTTGCGGTCTTGCACGTGAATCAGAATGGAGCAGAGCGCTGTGGCCTGGCCTTCCAGTACGGTCGCATGCGTCGCGGCTACCTGCTTGCGGGTATCGATGTAGTCCTGGCGGAACTGCCCTTTCGCCGTCGCGCTTTTCCACAGTCCGTCGCCGGGCTTGATGCCCTTGGAGTCCTCGACGAAGCGGGCATTATCGGCCAGCGGCAGTTTCGAAGGATCATGCGTCACCAGCGCATCCAGATACTGGGTGACAAGACCTGACAGGCAGGCGCGGTCACAGTTTTCTGCGGCCGGAGCGATGCCGGAAAATCCCGACAGGGCAGAGGCCATCACGGCCAGGGCGGCCGCCCGCACGATGTGACGCTGAAACATGGATCCCCCTTTTGTTGCTCAACCTTCGATCGTTGAAAGGTTATACCAATTCAACGCTTTCCGTAGGACGGGTCCTACACGGGATAAAGCCGCTGCTGCCATCGCTGCGGCGCGATCAGTGCCGCAGACTATCACTCTCGGTCGCCGCTGCCGCGGCCCTGTGCGCGAACAATGAAACAAGAAACGGCTTTGCTCAGCCCGCGTTCGATGAGTTCATCCCCACCCGACCTCGGGTTCCTCGCCGGCGGTGGTGAAAGCGGCGCGCGTATGCGGGCGGTTGATTGGTCACGCACGATATTGGGCGCACCGCAAGATTGGCCGCGTTCGCTCAAGACCATCGTGCGAATGATGCTCGACTCGCGCTACGCGATGTGGATGCTCTGGGGTCCCGAGCTCACCTTCTTCTGCAACGACGCCTATCTGCCAACCGTCGGCATACGGCGCGAGTGGGTCATGGGTGAGCGCTCGGACAAGGTCTGGGCGGAGATCTGGGCCGAGATCTGGCCACGAATCGATCATGTGATGACGACGGGTGAGGCCACATGGGACGAAGGTCTGCTGCTGTTCCTGGAGCGCAGCGGATTTCCTGAAGAGACCTACCATACCTTTTCATACAGTCCTGTCTACGACGACGAGGGCCGCATTGCCGGCATGTTGTGCGTGGTCACCGAAGCCACGCAGCAGGTTTTGGCCGAGCGCGGCCTTGGGGTACTGCGCGACTTGGCCGCGCGCGTGCCCGGAGCCACGGCAGAGCAGGCGCTGTCGCGCGTCATGAGCGTGTTGCAGCAGGATCAGATGGACGTGCCATTTGCTTCGCTGTATCTGCTCAACGAGCAGAAAGTCCAGGCGCGCCTGGTTGCCAGTTTCGGCCAGGCACCAGAAGGTTTGCGCCGTCCCGAATTTCTACTGACCGGGGAAGATGCGCTGCTTCGTGTCTTGCGTGGCAGCCCGGCGGAAATGCTGGATCTGCGCGCCGATTCCGTGCCTTCAGGGTTGTGGCCGGAGACGCTCTCACAGGCAGTGGTGTTGCCGCTGCACGGTGCCGGGGACGTGGTGGCGGGTGCGCTGGCGGTGGGTGTTTCGCCGCGTCGCAAGTTCGACGCGCGGTACCGTCAATTCATGGATCTGGTCGCCGGGCAGATTTCGGCCGTATTGGCCGATGCGCAGGCCTACGAGGCCGAACGTCGTCGCGCTGAGTCATTGGCGGAGCTTGATCGCGCCAAGACGCAGTTTTTCTCCAATGTCAGCCATGAATTCCGCACACCGCTCACATTGATGCTCGGGCCGCTGGCCGAGGCGCTGGAGGATGCCGATAGTTCCCCGGCGCTGCGCGAGCGTCTGCAGCTCGCGCAGCGCAACGCGCAGCGGCTGCTGCGATTGGTGAACTCACTGCTGGATTTTTCGCGCATCGAGGCGGGGCGAGTGCAGGCTGCGTATGAAGCTACAGACATCGCGACGCTCACGGAAGATCTGACCAGTACCTTCCGCTCGGCCATGGAGCGCGCTGGTCTAAGGCTGAGCGTACGGGCCGCACCGCTGTCTGCGCCAGTGTGGCTGGACCGGCAGATGTGGGAAAAGATCGTGCTCAATCTGCTGTCGAATGCCTACAAGTTCACCCTGAAAGGCGGCATTGAGGTTCGTGTCGGCGAGCAGAACGACGGCGCCGTGCTCGACGTCATCGATACGGGTGTTGGCGTCTCCGAAGACGCAATCCCGCATCTTTTCGAGCGCTTCTATCGCGTGGAAAACAGCGGCGGCCGTACGCATGAAGGCTCCGGCATAGGTCTGGCACTGGTGCAGGAGCTGGTGCGGCTGCATGGTGGAAAAATTTCCGTGAGCAGTCGCCTCGGCGAGGGTACGCATTTCCGGGTGGCGCTGCCCTTCGGGAATGCCCATCTGCCTGAGCAGCGCATCAGGACCAGTGACACGGAGACTGCGCCCTCAGCCGCTGTAGCGTATCTGAATGAAGCTTTGGGCTGGGATCACAACAGCGATGCGCAAGGGGTGGTCAACGGCAGCGTCGACCGGCGCTTCGAGTCCACCTTCGGCGCGTGCGTGCTGCTCGCGGACGACAATGCGGACATGCGGGCCTATGTAGCGGGACTGCTGACGCCCGCATACCGCGTGAAGGCGGTGGCCGATGGCCTTGCGGCACTGGAGTCGGCGCGGCAATTGAAACCGGACCTCATCATTTCGGACGTCATGATGCCGCGCCTGGACGGATTCGGACTGATGCAGGCGCTGCGCAGCGATCCCCTGCTGCGGGATGTCCCCGTGATCCTGCTGTCAGCGCGAGCTGGCGAGGAGGCGCGCATCGAGGGTCTGGATTCCGGCGCAGACGACTACCTGATCAAACCCTTCTCGGCGCGGGAGCTGAACGCGCGCGCGGGGGCACTGCTCGAGCGCGCACGTCTGCATCGACAGGTGCTGGACGAGCAGCGCCGCGCTTACTCGGCCGCGCAGCGCCGTTCGGCGCAATTCGAGATCCTGCTCGATGAGACGCCGCTGGGCATGTTCCTGGTCGATTCCAGCCTGCGCATCGTGGAAGTGAACCCCACCGCCACGCCGCTGTTCGCCAGTGTTGGCGCCGCCGCTGGCGCGGACCTGCGAGAGGTGGCACGGCGCCTCTGGGAGCCGGTGTACGCGGAGGAAATCATCGGGCATTTCGAGCATGCACTGCGCACGGGAGAGCGGTATTACGTTGCAGAACGCAGCGAGCGACGCGCCGGCACCCAGGCCATGGAAGCCTTTGAATGGCAGGTCAGCCGCATTCCGCTGTACGACGGCGCATTCGGCGTGGTCTGCTACTTCCGCGACATCACTGCACAGGTGCGCGCGCGCCAGCAACTGGAGGCTGCGGACCAGCAGAAGGATGAATTCCTCGCCATGCTCGCGCATGAATTGCGCAATCCGCTGGCACCGATCCGCACCGCGTCGGAACTGCTGCAACGTACGCCGCAGTCCGATCCGCGGGTGCAGGGTGCGGCCGAAATCATCAAGCGCCAGGCCAGCCACCTGATGAGGCTGGTGGATGATCTGCTCGACATTTCGCGCATCACCCGTGCCCGCATCGAACTGAAGCGAAAGGACGTGTCACTGGCCGAAGTGATTGCGCAGGCGCTGGAAACTGTTGAACCCATGCTGCGAGAAAAAGGCCATCGCGTGTCGACGGCGTGCGATGCCGAGCCGTTGATGGTGAATGGGGATCCGGCCCGCCTGGTGCAGTGTGTGACCAATCTGCTGACCAATGCCATCAAGTACACGGACCCGGGCGGCCGGATCGGCGTGGAAACCCGTGCCGAGGGCGACCAGGCGATCATCGAGGTGAGCGACAACGGCACGGGTGTTGCTTCCGACCTTCTGCCGCATATCTTCGATCTGTTCGTGCAGAGCCACCGTACGCTGGATCGTTCGCAGGGCGGATTGGGTATCGGTCTCACCGTGGTCCGGCGTCTCATCGAGATGCATGGCGGCAGCGTGGCGGCACGCAGCGAAGGTCCTGGGCGAGGCTCGGTCTTTTCGATTCATCTGCCGCGCGTGCTCCAGGCTGCGGCTTCGCCCGAACAGGCGAGTGCAAACGCCATCATTTCGCGGCGCGTGCTGGTAGTGGATGACAACCAGGATGCGGCGCAATCACTGGCCATGCTGATGTCGCTGGATGGACACGAAGTGGAAGCGGTCTTTCTGCCCGA
This sequence comes from Steroidobacteraceae bacterium, assembly GCA_035571575.1. GTDB lineage: Bacteria > Pseudomonadota > Gammaproteobacteria > Steroidobacterales > Steroidobacteraceae > ZC4RG30. The sequence goes on from DATNCK010000445.1 coordinate 7,686, forward strand.
GCAGGCGCTGCAGCGCGTCGAGCTGCGACCGCCCGAGGTGATACTGCTGGACATCGGCTTGCCTGGCATGGATGGCTACGAAGTGGCGCGACGGGTGCGAGCCATGCCGGGCGGCCAATCCATCCGGCTGATTGCGCTGACGGGCTACGGACAGGCGGAGGATCGGCGGCGTGCGCTGGATGCCGGATTCAACGAACATCTGGTAAAACCCGTGGAGACGGAGAAGCTTCAGCAGGCGCTGGAAGGTGCTGGAAGGTAGACATGGAGTTCAAGGACTACTACGCCATCATGGGCGTGCCGCGCGACGCCAGCGCGGACCAGATCAAGCAGGCTTATCGCAAGCTGGCGCGCAAGTACCACCCTGATGTGAGCAAGGAGTCAGATGCCGAGCAGCGCTTCAAGGAAGTAGGTGAGGCCTATGAGGTGCTGCGCGATCCGCAGAAGCGCGCCGCCTACGATCAGCTGGGCGCCGGCCCGCAGCAGGGCGAGGACTTCCGTCCGCCTCCGGATTGGGGCGCGGGCTTTGAATTTCGGGGTGGGCCCGCGGGAGAAGACAGTTCAGCCTTCGACGGCGATCCCAGCGAATTCTTCGAGACGCTGTTCGGCCGCGCGAACTTCGGCGCCGGTATGGATGCGCGTGCTCGGCATGCGCAGCGCCGGCGTGGGCGCGGCGAGGATCACCACGCGCGCGTCATCATTGACCTGGAAGCCTCGCTCGAGGGTGGCACGCGCACGCTGACGTTGCGTATCCCCGCAGTGGGTGAGGATGGGCGCCCGCGGTTGCAGGATCGCACGCTGAATGTGCGCATCCCCAAGGGCATCCAGGCTGGTCAGCACATCCGGCTGGCGGGCCAGGGCGAGCGCCAGGGTGATGGGGCCGCGGGTGATCTCTATCTGGAAGTGCAATTCGCGCCGCATCGACTGTATCGGGCAGAAGCCCGCGACCTGCATCTGGATCTGCCGGTTGCACCCTGGGAAGCTGCGCTGGGTTCCAGCGTCACGGTGCCTACACCGGCAGGTGCAGTTGAATTGAAAGTGCCCGCGAACTCGAAGGCGGGCTCGAAGCTGCGGCTCAAGGGCCGTGGTCTGCCCGCGACCCCGCCTGGAGATCTCTACGTCACGCTGCAGATCGCCCTGCCGCCTGCAGACAGTGACAAGGCGCGCGAAGCCTATGGCGCCTTCGCAGCGGCGCTGCCTTTTGATCCCCGCGCCGGACTTGGAGCCTGATCATGGCAAACTCCGACACGCACATCCTGGTAGGTCAGGTCGTCGAAGAAGAACTCACGCTGACGGTGGACGAGTTGAGCGGTGTCTGTGCCGTGGAGCGCTCGAGGATCATTGAGCTGGTCGAACACGGTCTGCTGGAGTTGCAGGCCGGCGACCGGCTCGGTCGCGATGCATTGCGACGGGCACGGGTGGCGCTGCGGCTGCAGCGCGACCTGGGCGTCAATGCGGCCGGCGTCTCGCTGGTGGTCGAGCTGCTGGATCGCATCGAAGCGCTGGAAGCGCGCCTGGGCTAAGTCTCTACGCCTTGCGCCGCCGCGTGCGCAGCTTGTCGCGTTCGCGCACGTACAGAGAGTTGTGCATGGTCACCTGTTCCTGCGCCAGACGCGCGGCGGGCGCCTTGGTTGTCGGTACCGACGCCAGCAAGGCCTCCATTCTTTCCTGCAGGCCCGGTCCGAATTCCGGATGCGACAGGATGAACAGGTCGTTGTTGCGTATGCCGGCCAGCACGATCTGCGCGGCTTCCATGGGATCCATGCCCGCCCCGATGATCTGCCGGATGCGCGCGGTATTGGCCGCCGCATCGTCCGGACCAGCCTTGCCCTTTTCGTTGAAGGCGACGCTGACGTTCTTCTCCAGCTCGAAGATGTTGGTGGCGACCAGACCCGGGCAGTACACCGAGGCGCCGATGTTCGCCTTTGCCGCATCCAGTTCGGAGCGCAGAATTTCCATCATGCCGGTGACTGCAAACTTGCTGGCCGTGTAGGCGCCCGCACCACCACCTTCGGTGGGCAGGATGCCGCTCATCGATGAAGTGGTGACCACGTGGCCGCCCTCACCATGCTTGCGTATGCGCGGCACGAACTCGTGGATGCCGTTGTAGACACCGGTGAGGTTGATGGCAATGGTCTGGTCGAAGTCCTTTGGTTCCGTAGCCAGCAGCGCAGTCAGTGGGCCGATGCCGGCATTGTTCGACAACAAATGGATCTTCCCGAACCTGGCCTCGATCTCGTCGGCGGCGGCTTTCATGGCCGCGCGGTCAATGACGTTCACCTTGATCGCATGCACGCGATCCTTGCCAGTCTTGAACCCATCGAGGGCGGGGCCGACCTGGTCGTCGCGGATGTAGCCAATGACCACCTTCATCCCGGCCTCGTGGAACACATGCGCCTGCCCCAGGCCGATGCCGCTGGAGCCGCCGGTAATGAAGGCCACCTTGCCGGTCACATCTTTCATCGGGGCAGGGCCAGCGGCCGATGCGCTCGCTGCAGCGGCGCTGCCTGAACCGGCACCCAGAAGGCTTGCCGCGCCCGCCGCCATCGCCATGCCGCCCAGAAAATCGCGTCGGTCGACGCCGTGTTTGTCGTGTGCCATGGAATCTCCCCCTTGTTTGACCGAAATGCTACTCCACACCCAGTGTGGTCGGCGAGGAAAGGCCATTCGGATCAGGTCTGAGCCTGAATATCGACAATTCCCGCTTACCATGATCGCAGCATCATGGCTGGGTATGCGCCTGCCCCGGTCCATTCGAGTGTTCATGGATGCCATCCAGATCTGGATGGACCGCAATGCCTACCAGCACGCCAGTGCGCTGGCGTTCTATACGCTGTTCTCGCTGGCGCCGCTGGTGATCATCCTGGTGGCCATCGTGGGCTTCGTATATGGCCACGATGCGGCGGCCGGCCGGATTTCCGCCGGCATCAACGATCTGGTTGGCAGTCAGGCGGCCACTGCCATCGAAGACGCGGTACGTCTGTCGCGTCCTGAGCACGCGGGCATTCTCCCGACACTGGCAGGGATCGGTGCTCTGTTGTTCGGTGCGACGACGGTGTTTGCGCAGATGCAGAGTTCGCTGAACCAGTTCTGGGATGTCCGTCCGAAGCCCACCCGCAGCGGTATTCTCACCTTCGTGAAAGTGCGCCTGCTCTCACTGGGCATGGTGCTGATCATGGGGTTCCTGCTGCTCATTTCATTCGCGCTGAATGTGGCGATCAGCGGCCTCATCGAATATGCCGGGCATTGGATTGCCGTGCCGCCGGTGCTGGTGGCCATCTTCGATGTGGTGTTGTCGCTGCTGGTGACCAGCGGGTTGTTCGGACTGCTGTTCAGGGTGTTGCCCGACGTGCATCTGGACTGGCGCGATGTGCGGCATGGTGCATGGATCACCGCAGTGCTGTTCGTGGCGGGGCAGTACCTCATTTCCTGGTACCTGACCAGTGTGGCGCCGGTTTCGACCTATGGCGCTGCGGGATCGCTGGTGCTCGTACTCTTCTGGGTCTACTACTCAGCGCTGATCCTTTTCTTCGGCACCGCCTTGACCAAGGCGTCCGTACTGCTGCGCGACGGACGCGTGACGCCCAAGCAGACGGCCGTGCGCATCAGCGTGGCCGTCGACGAAGAGTGATCAGCGCAGTGCGAGCGCTTCCTCGACCACGGAACGGTCGATGAACTTTGCCAGTTCAGCGCGGGGGCGGGGCGCGCGATTGCTGGCCTTGGCTACCCACGACTCTTCGGTTTCCAGCACATCCAGCATGTCGGGGATGATCTTCACGGGGAACTTCGTTTCCGGCCAGCCCCAGCCGATTTCCTCGACGCTGAAACCGATCACGCTCGATATGTGATCGAGATAGGGTCTGGGATTCTTCTTAAGCGCATTGCTGGCATCGGCGACAGCGCGCACGAAAGCCACGATGGCGCGGCGCTTTTCCGGATTGGCGAGGTCGCTGGCTCTGGCATTGAGGTTGAATGCCTCACGGTAAACCTTGCGATCCTGCAGCACGATCGCGTCCTTGCCCAGCAGGCGAACCGCTGCCTCGGGCTCGGGTTCGAATGTGGCCATGACATCCGCGTCGCCGCGGGCCAGAGCCTCCGCGCTCCGGAACTTGCCTGCCGGCTGACCGGCCGGCGGTGCCGGCATGCTGATCAGCGTGACGTCTTCCTCTTTCAGTCCCGCGCTGCGCAGCATGGCTACCAGATAGTACTGAGCGGAAGTCAGGCGCGGAACAATGACGCGCTTGCCCTTCAGGTCAGACAGCTTGCTGATGCCCGCCGATCGACGAGCCACCAGCCGATAGAAGCTCTCCGAAACTGTCATGATGATGCGCAGATCCGGATTCGCCACGGATTCGCGCAACAGCTGCGTTTCTGCGTTGGTGGCGAGATCTGCCTCGCCACGCGTGATGCTGACCACGCCGCCCGAAGGCACGGCGAGCCTCTGAGGATAAAAGTTGTTGGCCGCCACCACTACGGGTGACAGCTCGATCCAGCGCGCGCCAGCGACGCGAATGGGTGCGAGTGGCGGCTGCGCCTTGTCCGGCACAACGCTGCCGGGACTGATGCAGCTCGAGGCGAGCACAACGACAGCGCAGATGAATGCGCCACGCAGTGCATGGTTGCGGAAGATCTTCAGGGTGTTCATTTTTTGATGATGCTTGATTCGTGAATTGTCCGTAGACGCTGAGAGGCTCTGTTTCTATCCCTAGAAGGAACGGTGTCTTTCTGGTTCTGGCGCCTTCACTCAATCACTGGATTTACATCCAATAGAGAAAGCTCACGCACCCCTGCTGTGATAGTTCAGAACATATCGCGAAAGGTGCGATAGCGCACACGTGTATTGCCTCTTCAGTGACACTCCGGCGCGCACAGCCGGCCGTCCGGCACTGATCGACCAATTTCAAGCACGCTAGGGAGACTCGAGGCATGGCCACAAAGTTCACGGCATTCAAGCCGTCGCTGTTGTCGATATCTGCAGCAGTGAGTGCTGCCATCGCAGCCAGCGCGACGCCTTACGCACACTCGGCAGAAGAAGCCAGGGGCGAAGATCTTGCGGAAATCACCGTCACCGGTTCACGCATCGTCCGCAAGGATCTCGAAGCCAACAGCCCCATCATCACGGTTGATTCCGCCGCCTTCGAGGCGCGCACTGGGCAGAACGTCGAGTCCTACCTGAATGATCTTCCCAATTACAACCCGGCGAGCTCGCCGGTCACCACCGAGGACGACATCCAGCCCAACGCGGTGAATTCCGTGGGCATCGCCACCATCTCCCTGCGCGGCTTTGGGCCCAACCGCAGCCTGGTGCTGCTGGATGGCAAGCGCCCCGTTCCGGCCAACGCATTGATGGTCTCGGATGTCAATGCCATTCCCTCGGCAATGCTCGAAAGGGTGGAGATCATTTCCGGTGGCGCCTCTGCCGTTTACGGCGCTGATGCCATCGGCGGCGTGACCAACTTCCTGCTGAAGAAGAAATTCCAGGGCCTGGAAGTGAACGCGCAGTACGGATTCACTGAGGCAGGGGATGGCGAGGAACTCACAGTCTCCGGCGTGCTGGGCACCAATTTCGCAGACAACCGAGGCAACATCACGGTTGCCCTGGAGCATTACGATCGCAATGTGGCGCTGGAGCGCAATCGCAAGTTCTACACCAAGTCGTGGACCGATCCTAACCAGCCTTCTGACGATCTGTTTCTGTATGGTTCCTCTGGTTACAACAGCGGCGCCAGTCAATCTGATTGTGTAAATCCTGCAATCCCTTGCAAGGCAACCGCCCCAAATCAGAATCTGTTCAACAAGCCGAGCGTTGACGCCGTCCGGGCGCTTTTCCCGAATTCTCCGGCAAACACCAACCAGCGCGCTTTTTCAGGGAACCCCAACGCTCAGAGCACCATTCAATACCGGTTCGGGCCTCAGGGCCAGATCTGGACGGGGTTGGTCGGCAACAACCTGTCGAAGTACGAGTCCATCTACGGCGCCAACGCCTACGGATTGGCTGAGGCCAAGCTGAACACCTTCGACACCTCGATTGCTACAGCGGGCGTTCCGATCCAGACCCTGAAGTACAACGATGTCGAGGCCTACGCCAGTGCGCCGCAGGAGCGCTATTCGTTCTTCACTTCGGGCACCTACGACGTTACCGACAAGATCAGGTTCTTTTCGCGCGTGAACTTCTCCCAGAGCAAGACGAGCACGCTGCTGTACCCCACCGTGCCGATCAGCGGTTGGGAGGCACGCACCAGCTTCAACCCCACCACCGACAGTCCACTGAATCCGGCGCTGGACTGGACCCTGGGCTCAACCGTCACGCAGTACCTGGCCAATCCGACCGCGGCCATGTACGTGAACCCCAACTTCAAGCCCACCGGATCTGCAAAGGATCCGGACGGTGCCGGCCCGCTGCTGGGCGTAGGACATCCGGTGTCGCCCGAGTTGGCGATTCTGTTGATGAGCCGGCCGAATCCGGGCGGCGAATGGATGACGGAAGTATTCGGCGCCAAGGCGCTGGGCCGCCGCACGACAGAAAATACCAATACCTACTGGCAGGCAGAGTCCGGTCTGGATTTCGACCTGCCGGTCAAGGACTGGAGCGGCGAGCTGTATTGGTCGTATGGCGAGAGCAGCGCCTATAACCTCGCTCGAGGCAACCTCTCATTGCAGCGGTGGCGAGCATTGGTGAACCAGCCAGACTGGGGACGCGGTGCCGATCTTCGGCCGAACCAGGACTATCCGGGTGATCCTTCCCGCGATGCGACGAACGTCAACTTCGGCACTGTGCCGGCGCATTGCACCAGCGGCCTGTACGACACGTTCTTCAAGGGCGACGTGGCACCTTCCGCCGACTGCCTGGCCATGGTCGAGGCGCAGCTGCAAAGCCGCAGCAGGAACTCGCAGGAAGTCATCGAACTGAACCTGCAGGGCGGCATCGTCGATCTGCCCTGGGCTGGCGAGGTGCGCGGTGCGGTGGGCTATTCCTTCCGCAACAACGCTTCCCGATTCACTCCCGATATCCTCGAATCGAACATCTCCTTCCTCGATCAGGTCGTCGGCATCTACCCATCCTCGTATCTGGATGCGTCGATGATTACCCGCGATATCTACGGTGAATTGCTGGTGCCCGTGCTGAAGGATCTGCCGCTGCTGAAGAAGGTGGAGCTGGAGCTGGGCTACCGTCACTCGACGTATTCGCACACCTCCGGCACCGATACCTACAAGGCGCTCGCCAACATTCAGGTCAACGACGCGCTGCGGTTCCGCGGCGGTTTCAACCGCGCCAACCGGGCGCCAAACCTGGGTGAGCTGTTCCTGGGATTGCAGGAGACCTATGTCGGGCCGAATGGCATCTTCAATGATCCCTGCAGTCTGCGTTCCAACGCGAGCTATGGCGCGGGTGGCGCAGCGAATGATCCGACACTGACCGGTACTGAGACCAACCCGCCGCCGCTGGCGGCAGGGCAGACTCTGGCAGGGGCCAGGAGCACCTATCTCATCTGCCAGGCGCAGATGACTTCCGTCGGCGCCGCCAACTTCTATGGCGGTGATCAGGTGTTTGTTCCCGGTGGTGGCTTTGCCAATGCATGGCGCTACACCATCGGCAATCCGAAGTTGAAATCCGAGAAGGCCGATACCTGGTCCGCCGGCTTCGTATTCGTGGGAGCTGGTCTCTCGGACAATGCCTTGCTGCGCGGCCTCACCACTTCGGTCGACTGGTGGAAGGTGGATATCAAGGACGCCATCCAGCCGTATTCCCCGGACTATGCCGGTTACCTCTGCTATGGCGCGACCACCGTCACGACGCTGGCGGAAGCCACGGCCTACATCAATGGTGCCGGCAAATTCGCCTGCGACAATGTGGCAAGAGAGCCGGTCCGAGGTGGCGGCCTGGCCAAGCTGACGGCGTACGACAACCAGGCCACCATCGCGACCTCGGGCATCGATGTGTCGTTGAGCTGGAACGCAAGGTTCGCCGACATGGGTCTGGGAATTCCCGGCGGAATCGGCATCTCCAGCCAGGCGACCTTCCTGGACTACTTCCGGACCAAGGCCTCGCCCTTGCCGCTCGACGTGCCGATTGAATGGAAGGGTTCGCTGGGACCTGACCTGGCCGGCACCAATGGCGGCGCCTACGACTATCGCGTGATCACGAACTTCAGCTACAAGCTGGACAAACTCAGCGTAAACCTTGGCTGGCGCTATCTGCCGAGTGTAGTCACGTCTGCGCAGGCCTACGAGAACGCGGTCATCGCCAACAACCGTCGTGTCGCGGCGGGTGGCACTGGCACCCAGCTCTCATTCACGCCTATCGAGACCATCAAGACCAAGGACTACAGTCAATTCAACCTGTCGGCGATCTACCAGCTCAATGACGTGCTCACGCTGCGGGCCGGTATCGACAATCTGTTCGATGTGCAGCCGTCGATCAGTGGGGCGACTACTGGTGTGGCTTCGGCCGATACGGGCTCGCGTTGTGCGGCCTATGCCGGACTGTCTTGCGTGAACCCGGCTGGCCCCACCCTGGCGAGGACGGGCACTGGCACGTTTGCCAGAGGTTACAACGACATCCTGGGTCGTCGTTTCTTTCTCGGTATCAAGGCCAGCTTCTAAGCGTCCCCCCACGCGAGGAATGCAGATGGCCAGGGCCGGCAGTGATGCCGGCCCTTTTTTTCAGAAGCGACGGCTCAGGGACAGCGTCAGACCCATCAGATCGCTGAACAGGTCGGAGTTGCCGTTCAACGTGCCATCGGAATGCAGTTGGTCATGGGCCAGCTTGTCGCCGTAGCGCAGATCCAGGTTCAGGTCCCAGAGCGGCCTTACATCGCGCCATTGCAGACCGGTGCCGATGTAGTAGCCGTAGGCCGGTGTCTCCATGTTGTAGCGCGCTGCGCCGGCAAAGGCGGTCAATGCCAGCGAGTGGTTGAGGCGAAAGCGATAGTCCACGGCACGCAGCGCGATCAGTGCGTGTCCATCGATGCGATCCAGTTCGATGCGCGCGCCCAGATCGCTGCGCTCCGACACGGCACGCCGCACACCCAGTCCCAGATGCGGCGTGAGTCGCGCGGCCGACGTTGTAGTTGTGAAGCCGGTTGTATCGACGCTGGTGCGGACCTTGCTGAGCGCAACGCCAGAGTCTACGAATATGGATGCATCCGGGTTGTTTTCAGCGACTATTCCAGGGACGTAACCGCCCGCA
>DATNCK010000446.1:0-4235 GCA_035571575.1 Steroidobacteraceae bacterium
CCTTGCCCTGGAAGTACGACAGATCGAACTCATCGGCCACGAGGCCTGCAGCAATATGGGCCGCCAGCTTCGGATCGCCCTGGAAAGGCGGCAACTTGCGCGGCCCGCCGCCCTCATCCGCCGGCGCGTATTCCGCGCCCACGCCGAGCGCGAAGTGCGAGTAGTGATCGAGGAAGAACGAGGTGATGTGATCGTTGAAGATATAGAGCAACACATCGGGCTTCTTCTCGGCCAGCCACTGCTGCACGGGCTTGTAACCTTCGAAGATCGGCTTCCATACCGGATCTTCCTGCTTCTTCGCATCCAGCGCGAAGCCGATGGTGGGCGTGTGGGAAGTCGCGATCCCACCAATGATCTTTGCCATGTTGCTCGTTCTTTCCTGTGCCTGAAAAACTTACTTGCCTTCGGCCTGCTTGCGCACTTCTTCGCCGGTCTGCTGCGCGCGACCCTTCATGCCGAAGAACTGACCGTCGGAGGTGGTGACGGCGATGACATAGCCACCTTCAGTGCCATCACGGTAGGGCGCGGCATTGACGGTGATCTTGTCGCCGGACTTCACCATGCCCTTGCGGTAGCCCGCGCGGTACATGTTGTTGGTGCTGTGGCCCTCGAACTTCACTTCGTGATCCTTGCCCTTGTCGTCCTTCCAGTCCAGCGTCATGCGCATGTGCGGATTGATGGCGGAGAACTCCTTCACGGTGCCCGTGTACTGCACCTGCTTGCCGAAATCGAACTGCACGGCCGAGTGATGCGCGCTTGCTGCAAACGCCAGTCCCAGCCCCAGAAGAGCGGCGGCGCCGTAACGAATGAACTTGTTCATGGGGATTCCTCTTGATTCTCGATAGCTTGAAAGTTGATGCGATCAGGGTACCGGGACGCCGGCTTCCTTCGCGCGCTGTGCGAGACGGTCCAGCCACATTTCCTCGGGACACTCATAAGGCAGCAGGCGGCCGTTGGGTACCTGCGCCCAGCTCTTCTTCATGACCACCGGCTTGGTGTAGAACTTCGGGTCGGTCATCGTCATTTCCACGGTGAGGACGCGTCGACCCTGCGCGTCCTTGCCGGCCAGCTTGTAGCGCTCGACGATCGTGGCCTCTTCCGTGTGGGAAGTGTTGCGCTGATCCACCTGGTCGACCAGGTTGTCCGTCTCCACTACCAGCGTGTCGCCTTCCCAATGGCCGCTGGAATAGCCATCGCGGCCTGGAACACGATCTTCCTGCTTGGCATTACGGTCGCCGAAGTAGATGCGGCGAATCTCGTTGTGAGCTTCGTAGATCACGGTGATCTGCTCGGGGCGCTGGATGATCTCCATCGGATAGCCGCCAGAGCCCAGCATGGAGCCCGGCATACCCGTGCCCGTGCACCATCGGCCCGGCGAATCATCGGTGCCGCCGACCAGCTTGTTGTAGGCCTCCAGACGCTTCTGGGCCAGCGGAGTCAACGATGGCCGCTCCGGAGGGGCCGCATTGGTCGCTCCGCCGATGCCGGGGCCCCCGGCATTGGTCCATACACCGGTGAAATCCGGAGTCTCTGCAGCCAGACACACCCCGAGAGTCAGGGCAGCTGCCACGGCACTCACGACCTTCACAACTTGGGCTACTTGCGACATTCTGCACTTTCCCCGATTTTGCAGGTTATTCGATCCGGCAAGCGTAGGCGGCAGGCCTTTGACTGTCAAAGAGATGAGGAGAAGACATATGACGCGTGGAAGGTCTTTCGCATGGCTGACACTGTGGCTTGGTGCGGCGCCGATCCTGGCCGCCGAAACAGCCTCCTTCCAGGCCAGCAGTCCGGACATCAGCGCGGCCCAGCCCATTGCCGGCAAGTTCATCTACAACGGCTTTGGCTGCAGCGGGCAAAACGTGTCCCCGGCAGTGATGTGGAAGAATGCACCGGCTGGCACGAAGAGTTTCGCAGTGATGGTGCATGACCCCGACGCGCCCACCGGCGGCGCCGGCTTCTGGCACTGGATCGTAGTGGACATCCCGGCGGGCACGGCATTCATCGCGCAGGGCAGCGGCACCGCCGATGGCAAGCGCCTGCCCGCAGGCAGCCGCCAGATCAATACGGATTTCGGAGCACCGGGCTGGGGCGGTCCCTGTCCGCCAGCCGGCGACAAGCCACATCGCTACAATTTCACGGTATACGCGCTGAAGGTGGAAAAGCTGGACCTGCCTCCGACGGCCACGGCTTCACTGACGGGCTTCACGGTCAACTCCAACGTGCTCGGCAAGGCAACGTTCACCGGCACATTCGGTCGCTGAACTTCGATGCTCCCCTCCTTCTATGTACCCCATGGCGGCGGCCCCTGCTTTTTCATGGATGACCCGCAGGGAACATGGACCGGCATGGCGCAATTCCTGCGCACACTGCCGTCCACGCTGCCCGAGAAGCCACAGGCCATCCTCATGGTCTCCGGCCATTGGGAGACTCGCGGCTTTGCGCTAACCGCGGCCGAACGCCCGCCACTGGTGTTCGACTATTACGGCTTTCCACCGCATACCTACCAGCTGCGCTATGACGCGCCAGGCGCGCCGCAGCTTGCCGCGGAAATCGCAGAGCGCCTGCGCGCTGCAGGCTTCGAAACGGCAATGGACGCCGCGCGCGGCTATGACCATGGCGTGTTCGTCCCCCTGAAGGTCGTCTACCCCGATGCAGATATTCCGGTAATCGAACTTTCGCTGGATCGCGGCCTCGACGCCGCAATGCATCTGCAGCTGGGCGCGGCGCTGGCGCCGCTGCGTGAGCAAGGCGTACTTCTCATCGGTGCCGGCATGAGCGTGCACAATCTGCGCGCGCTGGGCGACCCGCGCATGACGGCGCCCGCTTCCGAGTTCGACGTCTGGCTCAATGATGCCGTCACGGCGCCCGCTGCCGAACGCAGCTCGAAGCTGTCACGCTGGGACACCGCACCGAATGCACGTCTGTGTCATCCGCGGCATGAACATCTGCTGCCGCTGATGGTTGCGGCAGGCGCGTCAGAGAGTACAGGTACGCGCGTGTATCACGAGATGGTGCTGGGAACGCCCATCGCAGGATTTCGTTTCGACTGAGCGTTCGCCAGCGCTCACGGCGGTGGCGCCGACTCTCCGCGGTCGAACACGATGCGCCACACGCCGGGCTTTTCCTGCCGCCAGATCGAGGCGAAGCGCGCGATGAGCTGGCCATTGGCATCGCGAACAGGGCCAGTGCTCAGTGCCAGCTGGCCCGAGTCCAGCACTTCCACGTGATCGGGCGCCCAGGAAAACGGCGCGGCGGCATCTTTGTAGTACCTCGCCCACCATTCAGCCACCTGCGTCTTGCCGCGCAGCGGTTTCGGGCCGGTGAAGAAAATCGACTCAACAGATAGAAAAGTCTGAAAAGCGGCGAAGTCACGCTCGGCCATGGTTTTTGCAAAGGCACGCTCGGTGGCCTCTACCTGCGCACGGGCTGCGTCACCTGTGGCCAGCGACGACCGCGCGGCACAGCCGGCCAGAGCCAGCGCCATGATCAATGCGGCACCACGCAGCCGCGCACCCACTCGGGACCTGCCTTGGAAATGCCTGCACATGGACGGCTCCTGCTGCTGAAGCGAATCTTAGCGCTGCAGCCGGCGTTGGTATTAGAGTTGTGGCAAATCGCGCGGGGAGATTCGCAAGTATGAAGCTGCGTTCATCGCATCTGTTTCTCATGGGTGCCCTGATGATTGGCCACCCTGCGCTGGCGCAGCGTATTTTCAGCGACGATGGGGCAGCGCAGTTCACCGCTGATCAGGCAGCACGCGGACAGGCGGCCTACGGCCGCGTCTGCGTCTCCTGTCACGGTGCTGCGCTGGAAGGCGGACAGTTCGGCCCCGCCTTGAAAGGCGACATCTTTGCCAGCCACTGGCGCACGCGCACTCGCGCGGCATTCTCCGAACAGATCCGCAGCACCATGCCGCCACGTGGTCTCGGCTCAGTGAGTGGACAGGCGTTCACAGATATCGAGGCCTACATCTTCCAGGCCAACGACCTGAAGTCGCGGGCCGGCTCCACTGCCTCAGGTGCGGCTGCCTCCAGCGCCACTGCACCCGCCCCTGCGGCACCGGGCCGACCGGCGGATGCACAGGTGCCCGAAGGGCGACCGCAACCGCCAGCGCAGCGCAATCTGGATGATCCTTTATATAAGTCGGCCACCGCGGCACGCACCGCGAAACTCACCGCGCTGAAGCCGGTGACCGACGCCTTGCTGAAAGATCCCCCTGCCGCGGACTGGTT
>DATNCK010000447.1:0-4856 GCA_035571575.1 Steroidobacteraceae bacterium
CACGATCGACGAGATCAACAGCCTGGTGAAAGCCGCTGCCTCCGGCGCACTGAAGGGAGTGCTGGCCTATACCGATGCGCCGCTGGTGTCGGTGGACTACAACCACGATCCGGCGTCGTCCACCTACGATGCCACGCTGACGAAGATCATCGATGGCACTCTGGTGAAGGTGTGCTCCTGGTACGACAACGAATGGGGCTTCTCCAACCGCATGCTGGATACCGCGCTGGCCTGGGCCAGGGCGAAGTAGCGGCAGGCTGGCAGGCAGGGCGACATGAAAGTACTCCAGATGAGCGAACTGCCGCTGACCGGCAAACGCGTGCTGATCCGCGAGGATCTGAACGTACCGGTGCAGGATGGTGTAGTGACCAGCGATGCGCGTATTCGCGCCTCACTGCCCACCATCCGGCTGGCGCTGGACAAGGGCGCGCGCGTGATGCTGCTGTCGCATCTGGGTCGGCCTGAAGAGGGCAAGTACGACGCGGCGTTGTCGCTGGAGCCGGTGGCACATCGCCTCTCCGATCTGCTCGGACAGAAGGTGCCGCTGGTGAAGGACTGGCTCGATGGCGTCAGCGTCGAGCCGGGTCACGCCGTGCTCTGCGAGAACGTGCGCTTCAACAAGGGCGAAAAGAAAGACAACGAAGATCTCGCGCGCCGCATGGCCGCGCTCTGCGATGTGTTCGTGATGGATGCCTTCGGCACTGCGCATCGCGCCGAAGCCTCCACGCATGGCGTGGCACGCTTCGCACCGGTGGCCTGCGCCGGCCCGCTGCTGGTGGGCGAGCTGTCGGCACTGGAGCGCGCGCTGGAGAAGCCTGCGCGTCCCTTGGTGGCCATTGTTGCCGGCTCCAAGGTCAGCACCAAGCTCACCATTCTCGAATCGCTGCTCGAAAAAGTGGACCGGCTGATCGTCGGCGGCGGCATTGCCAACACCTTCCTGGCCGCCACCGGCGTGAAGGTGGGCAAGTCGCTGTGCGAGATGGACATGCTCGACACCTGCCGCAAGCTGATGACGCGTGCCCGCGAGCGCGGCGCGGATATTCCGCTGCCCTCTGATGTCGTCGTGGCGAAGGAATTCGCTGCCACCGCGCATGCCGACGTGCGGGGCATCCATGACGTGCACCCCGAAGAGCTCATCCTCGACATCGGTCCGGATACTTCCGAGCGGCTCGCAAAGCTGATCGCCGATGCCGGCACGGTGCTGTGGAATGGCCCCGTGGGCGTGTTCGAGTTCGATCAGTTCGGCGAAGGCACCCGCGCCATCGCCAACGCCATCGCCAGCAGCAAGGCCTTCTCGCTGGCAGGCGGTGGCGACACGCTGGCCGCGATCGAAAAATACGGCGTCGAAGAAAGCATTTCATATATCTCCACCGGTGGCGGCGCCTTCCTCGAATTCGTCGAGGGCAAGCGTCTGCCGGCGGTGGCTGCGCTCGAAGAGCGCGCGCAAAACTAGAGGTTCAATTGGAAAACAGCGAAACATTTCTGCGGCGGACCAAGATCGTCGCCACGCTGGGGCCAGCGACGGACGATCCGGGCGTGCTGGCCGACATGGTGCGTGCGGGCCTGGACGTGGCGCGCATCAATTTCTCCCATGGTGGCAAGGACGAGCAGCGCCGGCGCATCGTCGCCATCCGCGCCGCCGCCGAAGCCGTCGGGCGACCGGTAGGCATCCTTGCCGATCTGTCGGGTCCCAAGATCCGCATCGAGAGCTTCGAGAAGGGGAAGATCCAGCTCACGGAAGGGCAGCCGTTCGCGCTCGATATCGCACTCGATCCGGCTGCGGGCAATGAGCGTGAAGTGGGCTGCGCCTACAAGGACCTGGTCAAGGACGTGAAGGCCGGCGATACGCTGCTGCTGGCCGACGGCTACATCGTTCTTGAAGTCACTGCGGTGAAGGGCACGCGCATCGAGACCGTCACCCGCGCCGGTGGTGAGCTCTCCAATCGCAAGGGACTCAACAAACAAGGTGGCGGTTTGTCGGCTCCAGCGCTTACCGACAAGGATCTCGAGTACATCCAGCTTGCGGCCGAGATGGGCGTGGACTTCCTCGCCGTTTCCTTCGCTCGCGACGCCGCCGACATCCGTCGTGCGCAGAACGAGCTGCGCAAGTGGCGTGGCACCGCGCATGTGGTGGCCAAGATCGAGCGGCACGAGGCCATCGACAATCTCAGCGACATTCTCTCCGTGGCCGATGCGGTGATGGTGGCGCGCGGCGATCTGGGCGTGGAGATGGGTTATGCGGCGCTCACCGGGCTGCAGAAGACCATCATCCAGCAGGCGCAGCAGGCCAACCGCATCGTGATCACGGCCACGCAGATGATGGAATCCATGATCGTGAGCCCGGTGCCCACACGCGCCGAGGTCAGTGATGTGGCCAATGCCGTGCTCGACGGTTCCGATGCGGTGATGCTGTCGGCGGAAACCGCCGCCGGCAAACACCCGGTGAAGGCCGTGGCGGCCATGTCCGAGGTGATCGTCGGCGCCGAGAAGTACGAGATCGGCCACCAGGCCGTTCCGCGCCGCATGGATGGCGAATTCTCGAACACCGAGGAGGCCATCGCCAAGGCGGTGATGTTCACCGCGCAGCGCATGCATCCGCGCGCGATCGTGGCGTTGACCGAATCAGGCCTGACACCGCTGTGGATGTCGCGCATGCGCGCCGACATTCCCATCTTCGCCTTCACGCGCCAGGAAGTGACGCGCAGCCGCGTCACGCTGTATCGCGGCGTCTATCCCGTGCTGTACGACGTGACGCATGAGTCTCCGGCGCACATGTACCAGGCCATCTTCGATCAGCTGCTGCGGCGCAAGCTGGTTGATGTCGGGGACTCGATCATCCTGACCAAGGGTGAGTTGTCGGGCGTGCAGGGTGGCACGAATTCCATGCAGATCCTGCGGGTGCTGCGCGGCAACTGAGCCTGGGGCGATCCGAGGTGCGCGCTGCATCGCGCACAAAGAAAAGGGCGCCGCACGGCGCCCTTTTTCACATCCGCGGCGGAAGCGATCAGCCCTTCTTCGCGCCCTTCATCGCATCGATGTCGGCCAGCACTTCCTTCGAGTGACCCTCGAGCTTGTCCGGCGTCACGTCGTAGTGCTTCACCACCTTGCCGGTGGGATCGATCAGGAAGGTGTCGCGCGAGGCGATCACCAGCGTGCCATTGGGCGTGGTCATCTGGTTCAGCACGCCGTACTTCTTGGCGATGTCATGGCTGGAATCGGCCAGCAGCGGGAAGGGCAGGCCGTGCTCGGCGATGTCCTTCTTGGTCTCGGCCGACAGCTTGTCGACGGCCGCCTTGCTGACCGGGTTCATCTTGTCATTGCCACCGGCCAGTGCCTTCTCGAAATCCTTGTGCGAGGCCGCATCGTCCTCGCTGATGCCCAGGATCTGCGCATTGGCCTTGCGGAAGGCAAACACGTTCTCGGTGAAGTTGCAGGCCTGCGTGGTGCAGCCCGGCGTCTGATCCTTCGGATAGAAATACACCACTACCCACTTGACCTTGTAGTCGGCCAGCTTGTGGGTCTTGCCGTTCTGGTCCACCAGCGAGAAGGTCGGTGCGGCCTGGCCGGCCATCGGCTTGGGCGCATTGCCTTCGGCAGGCGTGAGCGCAGGTGCGGCTGCCGATACTGCGAGCGCCATCAGCGCCAGCACGGCGAAAGCGATGAGAATACGGGCAGGCGTCAGGCGGATCGAACGTGCGAACATGGCAACTCCCCCGGAAAAACCGAGATTAAGACGGGTCTTACGCGAACAATAATCATAGGCCTATGTCCTCGGACCTTCCATCCAACCCTGCAGTTCCGGCGCTGGTGCTTACTGGCGGTGGCGCGCGTGCGGCCTATCAGGTGGGTGTGCTGAAGGCAGTGGCCGAACTACTGCCCGAGCAGCCAAATCCCTTCCGCATCATCCTGGGTACGTCGGCCGGCGCCGTTGCCGCCAGCGTGCTGGCATCCCGCGCCGCGCGCTGGCGCGAGGCCATCGCGGCCATCGAGCATGTGTGGGCCAACTTCCATGTGGAGCAGGTTTTCCATGTGGGGCGGGGACATATGCTGCGCGCCGGCATGCACTGGGCCCTGTCGTTGCTGTCTGGTGGCCTGCTGCTGAAAATGCCGCGTTCGTTATTCGACAACACGCCACTGCGTGAATTGCTGACCCGCGAAGTGCGCTGGCGCGGCATCGCACGCAGTCTGCGCAGCGGCCATCTGGACGCGCTGGCGTTGTGCGGTACCGGCTATGGCACCGCGCGGTCCGTGGCCTTCTTCGAAGGTCGCGCAGACAAGAAGGAATGGAGCCGACGCAACCATGTCGGCCGGCGCGCCCAGCTGAGCCTGCCGCATTTGATGGCGAGCCTCGCGGTGCCGCTGCTGTTTCCGCCCGAACAGATCGGTGACGAGTACTACGGCGATGGCGCCATGCGCCAGATGGCGCCGCTGAGTCCAGCGCTGCATCTGGGCGCGAACCGTCTGCTGGTGATCGGCATGCGCGGTACGGGTGGCGGCGGAGTATCGAAGCGTCGTTCCGCGCCTGAAGCGGCGCCCTCTCCCGGGCAGTTGTTCGGCTACGCGCTCGACAATCTCTTCACCGACCAGATCTATTCAGACCTGGAGCAGATCAACCGGGTCAACGAGATCCTGCGCGTGGCGCCGCAGCTGGCGCCCGAGGCGCACCTGGTCGATGGGGTGATCTTCCTCACGCCCACGGAAGATCCGCGCCAGGTGGCGATGCGCCACATGGACACGCTGCCCCGGGCGCTGAAGGTGCTGCTGCGGGTGATGGGGGCCAGCGACTCAGCCGGCGCGCAGCTGGCCAGTTACCTCATGTTTGAAGGCGAATACACCCGCGAGATGATTGCACTGGG
>DATNCK010000448.1:0-15825 GCA_035571575.1 Steroidobacteraceae bacterium
TCCGAATCCTGCGGTTTGCCGGACCGCGGCGCCTCCCGTAAAATGCGCCATGCAAATCCTCGAAGAAGCTCTTACTTTCGACGACGTCCTGCTGGTTCCAGCAGCCTCCAACGTCCTCCCCCGCGAAATCGACCTCGGCACGCAGCTCACGCGAACCGTGCGTCTGGGATTGCCCATTCTGTCGGCCGCGATGGATACCGTCACTGAAGCGCGCCTCGCCATCACCATGGCGCAGGAAGGCGGCATGGGCATCATCCACAAGAACATGACGGTGGAGCAGCAGGCCGCGGAAGTGGCCAAGGTCAAGAAATTCGAAAGCGGCGTGATCCGCGAGCCGATCTCCGTGACACCGGACATGACCATCCGCCAGGTCATCGAGCTCACGCGCAAACGCGGCATCTCCGGTGTGCCGGTGGTGCAGGGCAAGAAGCCCGTGGGCATTGTCACGCACCGCGACCTGCGCTTTGAAACCAAGCTCGATGCACCCGTCTCTTCAGTGATGACGCCGCAGGAGCAGCTGATCACAGTGAAAGAGGGCGCGCCGAAGGAAGAGGTGCTGGGCCTGCTGCACAAACACCGCATTGAAAAAGTGCTGGTGGTGAATGCCAACTCCGAACTCGCCGGCATGATCACGGTGAAGGACATCCAGAAAGCCAAGGACTTCCCCCGCGCCAGCAAGGATGAGAGTGGACGTCTGCGCGTCGGCGCTTCGGTGGGTACCTCGGCAGACACGCTCGAGCGGGTCGCGGCGTTGCGCGAGGCGAATGTGGACGTGATCGTGGTCGACACCGCGCATGGCCATACGCAGTGGGTGCTCGACACCGTCGCGGCCATCAAGAAGAAGTGGCCGGAGCTGCAGATCATCGGCGGCAACATTGTCACGGGCGAAGCGGCGCTCGCACTGGTGCAGGTCGGCGCGGATGCCGTGAAGGTCGGCATCGGCCCCGGCTCCATCTGCACTACACGTATCGTCGCCGGTGTCGGCGTGCCGCAGATCAGCGCCGTGGCCAATGTGGCCAAGGCGCTGCAGGGCACGGGCGTGCCGCTGATCGCCGATGGCGGCATCCGCTTCTCGGGCGATGTGGCCAAGGCGCTGGCTGCCGGTGCGCACTCGGTGATGATCGGCGGCATGTTCGCCGGCACCGAAGAAAGCCCCGGTGAAGTGGAGCTGTACCAGGGTGCCAGCTACAAGCAGTACCGCGGCATGGGCTCGCTGGGCGCCATGGCGCAGAAGCATGGCTCGGCCGATCGCTACTTCCAGGATGGCAGCAGCGAACTGGAGAAGCTGGTGCCTGAGGGCATCGAGGGTCGCGTGCTGTACAAAGGCAGTCTGGTGTCGATTCTCTACCAGCTCACCGGCGGCCTGCGGGCCTCGATGGTCTATACCGGGACGCGCACCATCGAAGAGATGCGCAGCCGCACGCAGTTCGTGCGCATCACCGGAGCCGGCATGCGCGAGAGCCATGTGCACGATGTGCAGATCACCAAGGAAGCACCGAACTACCGCATTTCGTGAATTCAGTGACCACTGCCTCGCACCAAGACATCCACCAGGACCGCATCCTCGTTCTCGATTTTGGTTCCCAGTACACCCAGCTCATCGCGCGTCGCGTGCGGGAGCTTGGCGTTTACTGCGAGATCCATCCCTGGGACATCGGCGATGCGGGCGTCGCCGCCTTCAAGCCCAAGGGCATCATCCTCTCCGGCGGCCCGGAGTCGGTCTTGCAGGACAATGCACCGCGCGCGCCCGATGCGGTGTGGGCACAGCAGGTGCCAGTGCTTGGCATCTGCTACGGCATGCAGACCATGGCCGCGCAACTGGGCGGCACGGTGGAGCCCGGCAAGGTGCATGAATTCGGCTATGCCGAAATCCGTGCGCGCGGACACTCTGCGCTGCTGAAGGACATTGAAGATCGTGTCAACGCCGATGGTCACGGCCTGCTCGATGTGTGGATGAGTCATGGCGACCGTGTCACCGAGATACCGCCCGGCTTCAAGCTGATCGCCGCAACGGGCGATGTGCCCATTGCCGGAATGGCCGATGAATCCAAAGGCCTGTACGCACTGCAGTTCCATCCTGAGGTGACGCACACCAAGCAGGGTGTGCGCATCTACAGTCGCTTCGTGCACCAGATCTGTGGCTGCGGCGAAAGCTGGAACGCGGGCAACATCATCGAAGACGCGATTGCCCGCGTGCGCGCGCAGGTCGGCAACAGCAAGGTGCTGCTCGGCCTCTCGGGAGGCGTGGACTCTTCCGTCGTGGCCGCGCTGCTGCACAAGGCCATCGGCGAGCAGCTGACCTGCGTCTTTGTCGACCACGGCCTGCTGCGCCTCGGCGAGGGCGACGATGTCATGCGCATCTTCGCGAAGAATCTCGGCGTGCGCGTGATCCGCGTCAACGCCGCCGAGCGCTATTTCACAGCATTGAGGGGAGTCAACGACCCGGAAGCCAAGCGCAAGATCATCGGCAAGCTGTTCGTCGATATCTTCGAAGAAGAAAGCCAGAAGCTGAAGGATGTGGACTTCCTCGCGCAGGGCACCATCTATCCCGATGTGATCGAGTCCGCCGGTGGCAAGACCGGCAAGGCGCATGTGATCAAGAGTCACCACAATGTGGGTGGTCTGCCCGCGCACATGCGCCTGAAACTGGTGGAACCCCTGCGCGAATTGTTCAAGGACGAGGTGCGGCGCATTGGTATCGAACTCGGCCTGCCGGCCGAGATGGTGCAGCGTCACCCTTTCCCTGGACCCGGCCTGGGCGTGCGCATCCTGGGTGAAGTCACCGCCGCCGCTGCCGACACGCTGCGGCAGGCCGATGCCATCTTCATCGATGAGCTGCGCAAGTCCGGATGGTACGAAAAAACCTCGCAGGCCTTCGCGGTGTTTCTGCCCGTGAAAAGCGTGGGCGTCACCGGTGACGGCCGTCGCCACGAACCGGTGATTGCGTTGCGCGCGGTGCAGACCATCGACTTCATGACTGCGCACTGGGCGCATCTGCCCTATGAGCTGCTGGATGTCTGCTCGCGGCGCATAGTGAACGAAGTGAAGGGAGTATCGAGAGTGGTGTATGACATCAGCGGAAAGCCGCCGGCCACGATCGAGTGGGAGTAAAGCGGGCGCAGAACAGTGACCACGGCTGAAGCAGGCCCCGAGATTCTCGCCGGCGGCGGCGCCATGGGGGAGCGCATTCGCGCCTATCCCTGGGCTGCGCGCCCTTCATCTACACGTCAGCACGATCTTCCCCGCGCCGCCGTTTTGAGCAAGAGCGTGGGCTTTTCCAGCCTGGCTCAGCGGCATGCGGCGGCTGATGGGCAGGCGGAATGTTCCGTCCCGGATGTCGTCGGCGAACTCGCGTAACTTCGACGCATCGGCACGTGCAAACACGCGTGTGATCGTGACGGTCGGGTGCTGTTCCGCTGTGCCTTCCGGCAGTACAGAAGCAAATCCGAAGGTGCCTCCATCCCTCACTCGACCGAGGAGCTTTGCGGCTGTCGCGCCGCCGACCGTATCGGCGACGCTGTCCACCTGGGCGAGGCCAGCCATTGCACCATCATCATCAATGGCCACGATTCCTGCGACTCCCAGTTCTTCGGCTTCCGGCAACTGCCTTGCCCGGACGCCGGCGATTACATCGGCGCCAAGTTTCTTCGCCACATGCACGGCAGCCCGACCTACGCTTCCCAGCGCGCCACTCACCAGCAGTGTCTGACCGGGTTGCACCTTGGTGGCCAGTCGAACCAGTTGATCGCCCGTCAGTGCGATCAGCGGTATCGCTGCGGCGTCCACGAGGTCCACGCCGTCCGGCAGATGCGTGAGAATGGATCCCTTGACGGCAACCCGTTCGGCGTAGGTGGCATCGGCCATCGCCAGTACCCGGTCGCCCGGCCTGAAAGTGCGGATATTGCGTCCCACCTCCCGGACTACTCCGCTCACATCCATGCCCAGGATTGCCGGCAATTGGAGCGGAAAATCCTTTTGTCGTGCGCCTGAACGGATCTTCCAGTCGATGGGATTCACGCTCGTTGCCCAGGCTTCAACAAGCACTGAGTCGGGATCGAGTGCGGGGTCCGGAACATCATCCTCGTACTGCAGGTTTTCCGGGCCGCCGTATTCGTGCAATCGAACTGCTTTCATTCGGCTATGAGGCGCCAAAACCCGGCGCAAGGCAACGTTCTCAACGACACGCGAAGTGGTCGTCTCACGGGCTGGCGAAGCGAAATGTAGGGAGCCGCCGACCTGAGCGCGGGTAAACGTCCACTGCGCGGCGCTCCACATCTACGTCAAAATCGAGCATGCGTAAATTCTCTTGCGACGCCTGCCAAGGCCCCTTGTTTTTCGAAAACACCCTGTGTGGCCGCTGCCAGAGGGGAGTGGGATATTTTCCGGATCTGCGGGCGATGGGGATCATCGAGGGCAAACCCTTTCGCCCCTGTCGCAACTACGAGGCTGAGAAGGTCTGCAACTGGATGATCCCCGCCGGCGACGCCTCGCCATACTGCCGGTCATGCAGGCTCACGCGCGTCATCCCGGATCTTACGGACCCGCACAATCGCGAGCGCTGGCAGCGCGTCGAGCTCGCCAAGCGCCGCATGCTCGTCACGCTGTTCGAACTCGAGCTGCCGGTCATCGGCCGGGATGAAAATGCAGCCACAGGCCTGGCTTTCGAGTTCCGAGCCGATAGCCCTGGTGGCGAAGGCGCGGTGATGACCGGTCACGACGACGGCGTGATCACGCTCAACGTGGCCGAAGCCGACGATGACGAGCGGGAGCGTCGGCGGCTGCAGCTGCACGAACCCTACCGCACGCTGCTGGGCCATTTCCGCCACGAGATTGGCCACTACTACTGGGATGTGCTCGTGCGCGACAGTGCGCGACTGGAAGACTGGCGCCGCCTGTTTGGCGACGAAACCGCGGACTACGCGGCAGCCCTCCAGCACCACTACGAGCAGGGCCCGCCTCCCGACTGGCAGCAGCATTTCGTCAGCACCTATGCCTCATCGCATCCGTGGGAAGACTGGGCAGAGACCTGGGCGCACTACCTGCACATGATCGACACGCTGGATACCGCCGCAGCCTCCGGTATCGCCGTGGATCTGCAGGGCAGCCCGGCGCGTGCCGACTTCGATCTGCTGGTGAAGGACTGGTTCGAGCTGACCTGCGTACTCAACAACCTCAATCGCAGCATGGGATTGCAGGACGCCTATCCGTTCGTGCTGTCCACGCCCGCTCTGGACAAGCTGCGCTTCGTTCACGAGCTGGTGGCCCAGCGATAGAGCAGAGCAAGGTGGCGCCATCCGCGCGGCGTGGTGCGGGGACCAGGGGTTAGTGTACCGTTGAACGCGCCGTCTGGAGGAATACCCCAATGAAGTTCAACCTTTCCCGTTCTGCCGTCATTGCCGTCCTGACCATGGCAGCGCATGCCAGCTTCGCCGACACCCTGCTGGCCCCGCTGATACCGGGCTACGGCGAGGTGATCCCGGTGGACAATGCCGGTGAAAAGCCCGATCCCGCGCTGGATTACAAAGTCGTGCTGAACGCCACCAAGGGTGGAGCACCCGACGCACCGGTGCCCTTCCTCGACAAGGCCGCCAAGGTAGCCAACCTGCTGGCGCAGTCGGGTGTGCCCGCGGAGCATCGGCACATTGTGGTGATTCTGCAGGGCGCGGCCACCATGGCCGTGCTGAATGAGAAAGGCCTGAAAGCGCGCGGCCTGACCCGCAATCCCAGCGCCGATCTGGTGGCCAGACTCAATGCCGCGGGTGTCAGCGTGCGTGTCTGCGGACAGGCGCTGGCCGCTGCGAAGATCGCGCGCGACGAGGTGATGCCGGGCATTCAGGTGGACCTTTCCGCACTGACCACGGTCAGTGGACTGCAGCTCAGAGGCTACGCCTTGCTGGTAGATTGAATCCGGTCATGCGGACGAGAATCCAGGCACTGTTGCTGGCGGTCCTGTCACTGGGCGCCTGCACGGTCAAAACCACCGTTCAGGTCACGGCAACAACACCGGCTGCCGTCACGCACTTGTATGTCACGGTAAAAGAACTCTGGTTCACCACTTCCGCGGCTGCCACAACCAGTGACAACACATGGGTCCGGAAGGTGCTCTCCGATCCGGTCACCATCGATCTGTCATCTCTGAATGACGGCACCACCGCATCTCTTGCCAGCCTGACGCTGGACGTAGGCACGTATGCGCAGATCCGGCTGGTGCTGGCCGATGTGGGCGAAGATCTCGTCGATTCCGCCGATGCGCTGGGGCTGGCGTGGAACAATGCCGTGCAGTATGTGGACGCGGCTGGCGTCACACACCTTGTCGGGCTGGAGCTGCCTCACCCGGGCGCCTCGCTGCTGATCGCGGCTCCGCTTGAGCTCGGCGGAAATTCGTCACTGGACTCCCTGAGTCTGACCACTGACGAAACCTCCACGGTGGTGGTCGACATCGATGCATTGCAGGGGCTGATTCTCTTCACGGATAACGGTGAGCCGCGCGCGATGCTGAGTCCCGTTCTGCGGGCGCACGATCAATCAAAGGCCGGAACGCTGACGGGCACCTTCGACCTGTCGGGTATTACTTCACCCGCAGGCGGCAAGCAAGGCATCGTCGTCAGTGCCGAGGTGATCGATACCGACGGCACGCGCCACGCCGTCGTCAAGAGCACGCGCCTGCGCAGCGATGGCAGCTTCACCCTGTCTCCACTTCCGGATGACAGCACCTACGACATCGTGGTGCAGGGCGCAGGAGTTACCACATTGCTGGTCACCGGCATCGCTGTGAAGGCCGGCGAGACCACCACACTACAGACCTCGAGCATCCCGCTTTCCGCCGCCTCGACCTTTCTCGTCAACACGGCCAACACTGTCTACGGTGGCACCTTCGCAGAGTTCTACCAGACCTTGCCAACCTCTTCGAAGCCCTACCTGATCGATTCGCTACCCGTGAACCCGTTCGCTGGAGGATTTTTCGCGGACCAGGCATTGTCTGCCGGGCCCTTGATGTACGGTGCATACAACGCCGGCGGCACGATCTCATTCACCACGGCCAATGCAGACGAAGGGCTTGCCCGCTATCAGCTCGCAGGCAATTCGCGCTGGCGAGCGAGCAGCAGCTTCGTCACCGTGGCAGGGAACAGCGGCGGTTCCACCACGGTGCAATCGGTTACCGTGCCGCAGCCGGCGCTGCCCGCCAATGCGCTCACCGGCAGCGTTTCGGGCACTGTCTTCATCGCGACGGCGGGCAGGTACGATTCCGTGCAGATGATCGTCAGCCGCGGTGGCCAGATCGTCGACACGCGGGATCTGGGATCTTCTCTCGGCCAGTCCACCGCGATCGCCTTTACGATCGCCAATCTGCCGGCCCGGACGGCGGACGCGGTTTATGACCTCTCGATTCGAGCCTGGAATTCGCGCGATCCGGCCAACACGCTGGTGCGGGTCGCGCTCGCGGCGCCATTGGACCTGCGGCAGAACAGCGTAACCGGATTGTCGCTGCAGCTTTAGGACCTCTGGTACATCGCAAGCCGGGGCCAGAAAGGGGTATCGTCGATGAACGCCATGTCGCTGCAGCAGAAGATGGATCGTGCCGGTGGACCGCTGCCGATGATGCGCACCTCGCAGACCGGACCTTACGCCTTCCCCATTCCGCCGGAATTCTCCAACTGGCGCGACGAGCAGCGCGCCTGGCGTGAAGGCGTGGCGCTGATGGACCAGAGCTACCACATGACCGACCTGTATGTGGAAGGTCCGGATGTGCTGCGGCTGGTGTCGGAGCTCGCCGTCAACAGCTTCACAGGCTTCGGTGACAACAAGGCCAAGCAGTTCATTGCCTGCGCGCCTTCCGGCTATCTGATCGGTGACATGATCATCTTCGGCCTGGGCGACAGACAGGTGAACATCGTCGGCCGTCCCACCGTGGCGAATTGGGTGGAGTACCAGGCGCGGCGCGGCGATTACGATGTGAAGGTCGATCGCGACGAGCGCTCGCTCAACAACCCGCGTCCGCGCAAGACGTTCCGGTTCGAGATACAGGGGCCGCAGGCCTGGCGCCTGATCGAGAAGCTCAACGGTGGTCCACTCGAGCAGCCGCGCTTCTTCCAGATGGGCACGTTGCGCGTGACGGGGCGGCCGTTCCGTTCGCTGCGCCATGGCATGGGCGGCGCGCCGGGGCTGGAATTCTGGGGTCCGGTGGAACAGGGCGCCGAAGTGAAGGCTGCCATCCTGGCCGCGGGTTCGGAGTTCGGTTTGCGCCAGGTGGGCTCAAGGGCCTATGCCAGCGCGGCGGTGGATTCGGGCTGGTTGCCCTGTCCGATGCCGGCGATCTACTCCGGCGAGGACATGCTTGCCTATCGTGAGTGGTTGCGCGCCGACAGCTTCGATGCCATCGCTTCAGTGGGGGGCAGCTTCGTATCCGAACGCATCGAGGATTACTACTACACACCCTGGGATGTGGACTACGGGCGACTGATCCGTTTCGATCACGACTTCGTCGGGCGCGCGGCGCTGGAGCAGCAGGCCAAGCACACACATCGCCGCAAGATCTCGCTGGTATGGAACCCCGATGACGCGCAGCGCGTGTATGGCAGTCTGGCGCAGCCCGGGGCCAACGCAAAGTACATGGAAATGCCAGCTTTCCACTACTCGAGCTACCAATACGATGCGGTGCTCAACGCGCGGCAGGAACGCGTAGGCATCGCCACGTATTCCTCATTCCTGGCGCCAGACGGCGCGTGGGTGTCGCTGGCCGTAGTGGATGAGGCGCAGGCATCCGTGGGTAATGCGCTGACCATCGTCTGGGGTGAGCCGGGCGGCGGCTCCCATCGGCCCAATGTGGAGCGCCACGTTCAGACCGAAGTGCGCGCCACTGTGTCGGGCTGGCCGTTTTCCACGCTGGCGCAGAAAGGGTATCGGCCATCCTGAGCGAAGGCCGCGCCCGCAACGATTGTCACTGATTGTAATTCCTGTGACAGCACGGAACCCCGGCGCACTTCTCACGTATTCTCCGGGTCATGGGAAAAAAATCGAACCTTCGCGCCGCATGGCTCGGCAGCCTGTGCGTGCTGGCAACTGCGTCGTTCAGTACTGCGGCAACAGCAGACGCCATCGCCGTCCAATGCGCCATCAGCCAATACAGCAGTTCGTTCGCACCCCGTCCTGACACATTCACCATCCTGGTGGACGCCGATGCACGAACCATCGCCACCTACTACGGAGCGATGCAGCTGCGCATGACACGCAAGGAGCTTGTTGGAATCAGCCCCGTGTCGGATGGATGGCACAGCAATGTGGTCATCGACCGCAACACCGGAAAATTCACGGCTGGCACAGACAAGATCGATGGCAGGAAGTATTCGCACACCGAACTGAGAGGGGTGTGCATTCTTCCGGAGGGCCTGCAGGGGGCGAAATACAAGGCCCCGGCGGCGTACTGATCGCGGCATCGAAGCCGTCGCACAGCTTCGATGCCGCATCGTCTGGGTCGCGCTTACTTGGCGGCGCGGGCGTCCGCCAGGCACTTCTTCATGAACGACTTGCGCGCCGCGCCGGCGAGCTTCTTGCTGTTGGCGTCATCGCGGCAGTGATGATCGGCCTTGGTCGCCGTGGCGGTCGGCTTCGCGGTGGTGGTCGCGGGTGCATCGGCCGCGAACGCGGCGGAGCCAGCGACAAGCAGGGTGGCCAGAGTCAGTGTTGAAAGCATCTTCACGGTGGTGATCCTCGGTTGCGCTGCTTTTGCAACACGCATATGCAGCTCGTGCCCGTAGATTAGGGGCCGGCCAATGGGCACCAGATGAACGCAAGGTTATTTCGTCTTAATGGACGATTGGCCAGGCAGCGATTGGTTGCCGACCGGCCCCGGAGCGGGGGTGCTCCGGGGCTATCTCGCGGGGATTACTTGAGCGGCTTGTACTTGTAGTGCTGTCCGCCGAGCGAAGCCTCATACATGGCGCCGCCCTTGACGATATTGAACACCACCATGCCGTTCTCGTACTTGCCGGTGGTGGTGGCATCCTTCTTCGTCACGCTCGCGGAGGCGGAGGCGCCTGTTGTGCCCGCTTCTGCGGTTGCGCCCGCAGTGATCAGCACCGCGCTGGCGCCGGCGCTGAATTCGAATTCGTGATCGGCGAATTTGTCGAAGGCCTGCTTGTTCTGGAAGAAGATGATCTGGCTGTAGGCCTGACCACCAGCCTGAAAGCCCACACTGAGCTTGGTCAACGTGGCATCTCCCACGTACTTGCCGCCCACGTACACCTTGCCATCGCCGAAGGCGCCACCTACGACCAGGCCTGCCTTGCCCACGGTGGGAAACAGGGCATACGCATAGCTGTTGCTGAAGAAGCCCGCGCTCTGTCCGGCGTCGTGGAAGTTCTTCAGGGCGGTATCGTAGGCGTCAGCGAACGCTGTGGCGGCCACGAGGGCCAGCATCGCTCCGGTCAACATTTTCTGGATTGCTTTCATTGTCATCACCTCTTGTCGGGGCTGTTATGGCGCGCAGAATGAGTGACTACCGCAGGCGCGAACACTCTCCCGGGCCCTGAGGGCGTGCAGGACAGCGCCTACCTGAGGTGCCCGAATTCGCCGAGGTAGCATAGACTTCCCGGCCACAAGTCTGTCGACAACAAATGAATCGGGGGTCCTTCCTATGCGCGCTATCGCACTGGTGCTTCTGGCCGTATTGCCGCACGCGGCAATGGCACAGATCACTCAAGCCAAGGTGACTGGCGGTGAAGTCAGTGGTGTTACCGAAGGCGATCTTTCGATCTTCAAGGGCATACCTTTTGCCGCGCCTCCCGTTGGCGATCTACGGTGGAAGGCCCCTGCGCCGGTGCAGCCCTGGTCGGGCGTGAAGAAGGCCGATGCCTTCGCCAAGGCCTGCATGCAGGCCCCGAACACCCAGGGCAATACCGCTCCAGTCAGCGAAGACTGTCTGTATCTGAATGTCTGGACGCCTGCCAAGAAGGCCAAAGCCAAGGTTCCGGTCATCGTATGGATTCATGGCGGCGGTTACGTCGGCGGTTCGACCAGCATCCCGCTATATGACGGCAGTGGCTTCGCAAAGAAGGGTGTGGTGCTGGTCAGCCTCGCCTATCGACTGGGCGTCTATGGCTTCATGGCGCATCCTGAGCTGAGCCGCGAGAGCGGACATGGTTCGGGCACCTATGGCATCCAGGATCTGGTCACCGGGCTGCAATGGGTGCAGGCGAATATCGCGGCCTTCGGCGGCGACCCTCGCAATGTCACCATCTTCGGGCACTCGGCCGGTTCGGCAGCCGTAAGCCTGCTGGCTGCTTCGCCCCAGGGCAAGGGTCTGTTCCACAAGGTCATCGCCATGAGCGGAGCCTCGTTCGGCCCGCTGCAGACGGCTGCGCAGAATGGTTCCGGATTGGGGATGCCGGCCCTCAGCTATGCCGAGGGGGTGGGCAGCACCTTTCTTGGCAAGCTGGGCGTGAAGAGCATCGCTGAGGCGCGGGCACTGAGCGCGGATACCATTCAGGCAGCAACCGCCGGCACGACATTCCGCCCGGTGGCCGACGGATACATCGTGTCGAAGGATCTCTACACGCTGTATGAGCAGCGCAAGTTCAACGACACACCCGTGCTGGTCGGAAATGTGTCCGATGAGACGCTGGCCTTCGGTGGACCCAAGTCGGTGACGCCTGCCGACTTCGAGAAGCAGATGCGGGAGCGATTTGGCCCGCAAGCCGATGCCGTGCTGGCTGCCTATCCGCATGGCAGCGATGCCGATGCGGTGAGAGCCACGCGGCATGTGGGCAATGAAACCACTTTCACCTGGAACACCTGGGCCTGGGCGCGTGAGCAGTCGAAGCAGGGCAGGGGCAAGGTCTACAGCTATTACTACAACAACCATGCGCCGCAGGCTGAAGGTTCAGGCCACGGCAGCGATGTGGGCTTCGCCTTCCAGACCCTCGCGGGGCGCCGCACGCCCAGCGCGGAAGACCTGCATCTTTCCGACATGATCAGCTCCTACTACGTGAATTTTGCGGTGACCGGAAATCCCAACAGCAAAGGGCTGCCGCAGTGGCCGGCCTTCACCGAAAAGAATCCGCAGGTCATGGTGTTCGACGCTGCACCCAGTGCGCGCACCTATCCCGTTCTCGATCGGGTGAAGGTGTTCGACCCTTACTTCGAGCGGATGCGCAAGGCGCAGTAGTTGGCGCACGCAATGGCGTGAACCAGACTGACCTGCCGCAAGTGCCGGCGCAGACATGAGCGCCGGCACCGCTGCGGGCCGGTACACTGCGGCGCGACCATGTCCGCGCCTGTTTCCATCGAAGACTGCCTGCTCCGTGACCAGCACCGGCTGCGTCGCGAACGCGATCGTCTGCATGGCCAGCGTCTGCGTGGCAATGATGTGTCGGCTGCCGAACAGGCGCTGCAACAGAAGATCGCGGCTTCAGTAGCCGCGCGTGCGGCACGCGCTGCCAGCGTGCCGGTGCTGACCTATCCGGATGACCTCCCCGTGTCGCAGCACCGCGATGCAATCCGACGCGCCATCCTGGATCATCCCGTGGTCATCGTCAGTGGCGAGACCGGCTCGGGCAAGACCACGCAGTTGCCGAAGATCTGTCTTGAGGCCGGTCGCGGTGTAGCGGGGGCCATCGGCCACACGCAGCCGCGGCGCATTGCAGCGCGCGCCGTGGCGACGCGAATCGCCGAAGAACTGAGGGTGCCGCTGGGCGAGCTGGTGGGCTACAAGCTGCGTTTCCAGGATCGCAGCCGACCCGAAGGTCTCATCAAGCTGATGACCGATGGCATCCTGCTGGCCGAAACACAGGGCGATCGCTTCCTCAACGCCTATGACACCCTGATCGTCGATGAGGCGCATGAGCGCTCACTGAACATCGACTTTCTGCTGGGGTATCTGAGGTGGCTGCTGCCGCGGCGGCCGGACCTGAAGGTGGTGATCACCTCCGCGACCATTGATACCGAAAGGTTCTCGAAGCACTTCGGTGATGCGCCGGTGATCAGCGTGTCGGGCCGCAGCTATCCGGTGGAGTTGCGCTACCGCGAAGTACAGCTGGACGAGGAGGATGACGAGACCGCCTCAGCCGAACAGGACGCCATACTCGGCGCCGTCGATGAACTCTGGCGCGACCAGAATGGCGACATCCTGGTATTTCTTTCGGGCGAGCGCGAGATCCGCGAGACGGCGGAATCGCTGCGCAAGCACCATCCGCATGGCTGCGAGGTGCTGCCGCTGTATTCACGCCTGGCGCAGGAGGAGCAACAACGCGTGTTCCGGCCTTCGGGCAAGCGGCGCGTGGTGCTGGCCACCAATGTGGCCGAGACCTCACTCACCGTGCCGGGCATTCGCGCTGTGATCGACACCGGTGTGGCGCGCATCAGCCGCTACTCGCATCGCAGCCGGTTGCAGCGGCTGCCCATCGAGAAGATTTCGCAGGCCTCGGCCAATCAGCGCTCGGGGCGCTGCGGCCGCGTAGGGCCAGGCAGCGCGATTCGTCTCTATTCAGAAGAAGACTATCTGGCGCGGCCGGCTTTCACCGAGCCAGAGATCCAGCGCACCAATCTTGCGGCCGTCATCCTGCAGATGCATGCGCTGAAGCTGGGTGACATCGAAGCCTTCCCTTTTGTGGAGCCGCCTGATGGACGCTATGTGCGCGATGGATTGCGCACGCTGCGCGAGCTGGGTGCGCTCAACGAGCAGCACGAGCTCACCGAGGCTGGACGCCACCTGTCGCGACTGCCGCTGGATCCACGACTGGGGCGCATGCTGCTGGCGGGCGCGGAAGAACGCTGCGTGGAAGAGATCGCCATCATCGCCTCGGCGCTGTCGGTGCCCGATCCGCGTGACCGGCCCGCGGACAAGCAGACGCAGGCCGATCAGAAACACGCCTTGTTGCGCGATGAGCAATCCGACTTCCTGTCGCTGCTGAAGCTGTGGCGTGCGTATGTGGAGCAGCGTGCGGCACTGTCCCGCGCGCGGCTGCGCGGCTGGTGCAAGGAAAACTTCCTTTCGTACCTGCGGCTGTCCGAATGGCACGATGTGCACGGACAGGTGATGGAGGTGGTGAAGGGCGAACTGGCGCTGACGCTGAATACGCAGCCGGCGCAGTACGACGCCATACACAGAGCATTGCTCAGCGGCCTGCTGTCGCAGGTGGCGACGCGCCGCGAGCAGGGCGAATACCTGGGTGGCAATGGCCTCAAGCTCAATATCCATCCGGGGTCGGGCCAGTTCAAGGCGCGTCCGGCCTGGATCGTCAGCGCCGAGCAGGTACAGACCACGAAGGTCTATGCGCGCACCGTGGCACGGATCGATCCGGCCTGGGTGGAGCAGGTGGGCGATCATCTGGTACATCGCCAGCACTATGAGCCGCACTGGGAGCGGCGCGCGGCGCGCGCGAGCATCCACGAGCGCGTAACACTGTTCGGACTCACACTGAGCAGTGGGCGGCGCATCCCTTACGAACGCATCGATCCGGTGGCGGCGCGTGAGCTGTTCATCCGTCACGCACTGGTACGCATGGAATACGACTCGCGCGCGCCATTTCTCACGCACAACCTCAAACTGCTGCAGGACACCGAGTATCTGCAGCAAAAGGGTCGGCGTGTGGATCTGCTGGGCGACGAGACGCAGCTCTATGCCTTCTTCGATGCGCGTGTGCCGGAGGGCATCTCCACGGGTGCGGCCTTCGAGCGCTGGCGGCGCGAGGCGGAGGCGAAAGACCCGAAGCTGCTGTGGCTCACCGAAAAGGACATCGCCGGCAGCGAGGCGCAGCTCGAGGCCGAGCGCTTTCCTGATCATCTCAACGCCGGGCCGCTGGTGGTTCAGTTGCGCTACCGCTTCGAGCCCGGTCACGAGGATGATGGTGTCTCCGCGCTGGTGCCGCTGCCGGTGTTGAACCAGCTGCCCGAGGAAGCCTTCGAATGGCTGGTCCCTGCATTCATCGAGGAGCGGGTCACGGCCATGGTTCGCTCGCTGCCCAAGGCGCTGCGTGTGCACTTCGTGCCGGTGCCCGATGCGGTGGCGCAGGTGCTGCCGCTGTTGGACTCCAGCCGCGGCTCACTGCAGGTGCAACTCGCCGCTGCGCTGTCACGCGTGGGTGGTGTGCCGGTGCCACGCGATGCCTTCCGCGATGCGCAATTGCCCCCGCACCTGCGCATGAACTTCCTGCTGCTCGACGACGCGGACCGCGTTATCGCACGTGGTCGCAGCCTGTCGCAGCTGCGTGCCCAGCATGCTGGCGCCTCGCAGCAGGAGTACGCGCGGCAGTCGCAGCTCACCACGGGGGCGCGCGAATGGTCCTTCGGCGAGATTCCCGAGCAGCAGACACTGAAGCAGGGCGGCCGCGAGCGGCTGGGTTATCCCGCGCTGGTGGACGAGGGTGACAGTGTCGGGCTGCGCGTGTTCGCCACACTGCCCGAGGCCCGCGCCAGCCACGAGCGCGGCTGTGCGCGGCTGATCCGTCTGGCCATGGCGCGCGAGTTCAAATCGCTGCGGCGTGATCTGGCCGTGAATGTGCAGGGCGAGCTGGTGTATCGCGGCCTCGCGGCGCATCCCTGGCTGGACCCCGATCTCGCGGCGGGTCGTGATCTGCGTGACGATCTGCTCGATCGCGTCATCACCACCGTGTTCCTCGAGGGGCAGGAGTCGCTGCGTTCTGCCGCGGCTTTCGAAGCGCGTGTTGCCGCCCGGCGTTCCGGCATCGGGCTGCCGGCGCAGGAGATTTCGCGCGGCGTGCAGTCGGCGCTGGAAAGACTGGGCCGCATACTTGCTGCACTTGCCAGAGCGAATGCCTCTACGGCTGCAGACATCCGCAGCCAGCTTTCATGGCTGGCGCCAGCCGGCTT
>DATNCK010000449.1:0-3333 GCA_035571575.1 Steroidobacteraceae bacterium
CGCTGTCGAAGGTCCAGTCGAACAGGATGCCGGTGGGTTCGCAGCGCAGTCGCGGATTGTCGCGTGAGGCGGGATTGAACTTCGCCACCGCATTGCGACCCACCTGCGTCAGCTTCACCGGAATCGGTCGATCCCACGCGGCGCGGATGGGATCACTGGCCAGCGAAGCGGCCGAACCACGCGCACCCGGAAAGGCCTGCTGCCCGGTCGGCAATTCGCCCGGCTTCATCTTCGCCGCCTGACTCAATGGCACCAGCGTGCCCAGCTGCCCGCGCGGATCGCTCATCACGCGCTGCTCGGCTGCCCAGTCACCGGCCAGATTTGGCCGCCCATCCGCTGTGCGCGCAGGTCTTGCGACCGCCACCTTTGCCTTCTCGGCGGCTGCGAGCTGACGCTGGCCATAGCGATCCATGCTGCTGCCGTCGGCGAAGCGGATGGTGGAGAGATAGCACTGCCGCGGTTTGTACCGTTCGGGTGAACCCGTCACGGTGATGTTGCTGCCGACCCGGAACATCTCCACCGTCCAGCCCGAACGGCGCAAGGCATGGGCCGAGCGCATTTCGCACTGCCAGGCTTCCGGCTTGCCGTCTGCACCCTTTACTTCCAAGTGCAGCCAGGCATGCGGACTGATGTAGTCGAGCTGGGTAAGGCGGCCGGTGAGGGTCACATCCTTGTTCAGATCCCAGTTCGAGATGCCGTGATGCGCCAGGGCAAGTGGCGTTGCCAACATTGCAGACAGCGCCATCGTCAGCAACCCGCGCACAGGCTTCGACATGTTTACTCCCCGCGTGAAGACCCTGCCCCGAAGGGCATATGATGACAGAGGAATGGTCTCCATTACATCGGGAAGAATGCTCATGCTGCATCGTCTGGCACCGATGACGGGGCTGCTGGTCCCCCTGCTGCTCATCGCCTGCAATGCACGCACGCCCCCGGCAACGGCTTCCCGCTCACCACACATCGATGTGGTCGAGCTGACCGCCATTCAGGCGGCAGACCTGCTCAAACAGGGAAAGCTCACTTCACGCGAACTCACGCAGGCCTATCTGGACCGGATCGCCGCCATCGATGATGCCGGCCCGCAACTCAATGCCGTCATCGATCTGAACCCCTCCGCATTGAATGACGCGGATGCCCTCGACGCCGAGCGCAAGTCGGGAAAGCTGCGAAGTCCCCTGCACGGCCTGCCCGTGCTCCTGAAGGACAACATCGATATCGCAGGCATGGTCAACTCTGCCGGCTCCCTGGCACTGGCGGACAATCGGCCCACGCGCGATGCCTTTCTCGTCTCACGTCTGCGCGCCGCGGGTGCGGTGATCCTCGGCCGTACAAATCTGAGCGAGTGGGCCAACTTCCGCTCCACCCGATCGACATCGGGATGGAGCTCGCGCGGTGGCCAGACGAAGAATCCCTATGCGCTGGACCGCAATCCCTGCGGCTCGAGTTCCGGAACGGGCGCTGCCATCACCGCCAGCCTCGCGGCAATAGGTGTTGGCACCGAAACCGACGGCAGCATCATCTGTCCTTCCTCGGTCACTGGACTGGTGGGCATCAAACCCACGGTGGGCCTGGTCAGTCGCAACGGCATCATTCCCATTTCCATTTCGCAGGATACGGCTGGACCCATGGCGCGCAGCGTGGCCGACGCGGCCCTGCTGCTCACCGCACTGGCAGGAGCGGATGCCGATGATCCGGCGGCAGGCGCAGCGCGCGACAGGATCCCCGCGGACTTCAGCGACTTTCTGCGCGGTGATGCCTTGAAGGGCAAACATTTCGGTGTACTCAGGCAGGCCATGGGATTTCATCCTGATGTCGATGCCGCCATGAACAAGGCCATTGCCGCACTGACTGCGGGCGGCGCCACCGTCGTCGACGTGCAATTGCCCAGCTACGGCAAATGGGATGAGCCGGAACTCACGGTGCTGCAGTACGAATTCAAGGATGGCCTGGACCGCTACCTGAAAGCGGCCACCGCCCCGCTGCATTCGCTGCAGGATGTCATCGCGTGGAACAACACCCACGCAGCAACGGCGATGCCCTTCTTCGGTCAGGAGCTGCTCGAACAGTCGCAGCAGAAAGGTCCGCTCACAGATTCCGCCTACCACAAGGCACGTGAATCCTTGCGCAAGCTGGCCGGCAGGGAAGTCCTGCACACCCTGCTCGACCAGAAAAAGCTCGATGCACTGATTGCGCCGAGCATGTCGCCGCCATGGCTCACCGATCACGTGCTGGGTGACCACTTCGTCGGCGCAGGTTACGGCTTCGCAGCCATCGCGGGCACGCCCAGCCTCACGCTGCCCATCGGCGAGACTCATGGCCTGCCGCTGGGTCTCACCTTCATGGGACGCGCTTACGCGGAAGGCGAGCTCATCGGCTTTGGCTATGCGCTGGAGCAGACATTGAAGGCGCGCAGGGCTCCCTTGTTCAAGGCCACGGCACCCTGAGGCACATCTCAGCCGGCTTTGGGTTGTGCTGAGGCCGGAACCAGTGGCGTGACGTAGCGCTGCGTGAAATCCCAGGGCGAAAGCGGCCGCGACAGCAGGTAACCCTGCCCCTCATGACAGCCACGTTCGCGCAGCCATTCCAGCTGCTCGGGCCGCTCGATGCCTTCGGCGGTCACCGTCAGACCCAGGTTCGAGGCCAGCGACAGAATGGCGCTGGCGATGGCCGCATCTCCGGGCGAGCGATCCACGTTCTGCACGAACACCTTGTCGATCTTGATCCGGTCCGGCGGAAAGCGCGTGATGTACGACAGCGAAGAATACTTGGTGCCGAAATCATCCAGCGCGATGCGGCAGCCCAGCTGCCGCAGGCTCTGCAACACCTTCTGCACACCCACTGAATCATTCACCAGCAGCGATTCGGTGATTTCCACTTCGATCAGCGAAGGCGGAATGCCGGCATTGGCCGCCTCGGCGGCAATCACACCCGCAGGATCACCGTGCATCACTTCCTTGGCCGAGCAATTGATGGCAACTGAAATCTGCATGCCCTGGTCCATCCAGTGCCGCAGCTGCCGGCATACCGCACGCACCACCCACGAGCTCATCTCGATGATCAGGCCGCTGTCTTCGGCGATCTCGACGAAGCGGGCCGGCGAAACATCGCCATGCTCCTCGTCACGCCAGCGCAGCAACGCCTCCGCGCCTGCAATGCGCCCGTCGTGCAGGTTGAACTTGGGCTGGAATTCCAAGTGCAGCATCTCGTCGCGCACCGCGCGACGCAGCCGCGATTCCAGCGCCAGCCAGTCGCGCAGCCGGCTGCTCATCACCTCGCGATACATCACGACGCCATCCGTGCCATCAGCCTTCGACTGATACATCGCGGTATCCG
>DATNCK010000450.1:0-6296 GCA_035571575.1 Steroidobacteraceae bacterium
CAACGACATCGACAATGTGTCGCAGAGCCTGCAGCAGACCATGAGCCAGCTGCTCACCTCGCTGCTCACCATCCTGTTCGTGCTCAGCATGATGTTCTACATCTCGCCGGTTCTGGCCTTGGTGGCGCTGGTGACCATACCGGTCACGATGGTGGTGGCGGGCATGGTCATGAAGCGCTCGCAGAAAGAGTTCGTCGGCCAATGGCGCAGCACCGGCGCACTGAACGCACGCATCGAAGAGGCGTTCACCGGGCACTCGGTCATGAAGGTGTTCGGTCGCCACAGGGAAGTGCAGGCTTCCTTCGAAGCGGACAACGAGCGGTTGTACAAGGCGAGTTTCCAGGCGCAGTTTCTCTCCGGCCTGATCATGCCCATCGCCATGTTCGTGGGGAATCTGAACTATGTGCTCATTGCAGTGCTGGGCGGCCTGCGAGTGGCCACGGGTTCCATGACCCTGGGTGACGTACAGGCTTTCATCCAGTACTCGCGGCAATTCACGCAGCCCGTGAACCAGGCCGCGGCGATGATCAATCTCCTGCAATCCGGTGTGGCCTCAGCCGAACGGGTGTTCGAGTTGCTGGATGCCGAGGAGCAGAGTCAGGATCAATCCAGCGCGCGCCTTACCGGGACGCCGCAGGGCAGGGTCACGTTTGAGGGCGTGTCGTTCCGCTATGCAGCCGACAGGCCGCTGATCGAGGATTTGTGCATGACGGTCGAGCCCGGCCAGACCGTGGCCATTGTCGGCCCCACTGGCGCCGGCAAGACGACGCTCGTGAACCTGATCATGAGGTTCTACGAACTTGCATCCGGACGCATCCTGCTCGACGGCGTCGATATTGCCGCGATGTCACGGCCTGATCTGCGCTCGCAGATCGGCATGGTGCTCCAGGATACGTGGCTGTTCAAAGGCACGATTCGCGACAACATCGCCTATGGCCGTCCAGATGCCTCGGAGGCAGAGATCATGGCTGCCGCCAAGGCGACGTTTGTCGATCGGTTCGTGCAGACGCTGCCGGCGGGTTACGACACGGTAATCGACGACGAAGCGTCGAACATCAGTGCCGGCGAGAAGCAGCTGATCACCATTGCCCGTGCATTTGTCGCGCAGCCTGCGCTGTTGATCCTCGATGAGGCCACCAGTTCCGTCGATACGCGTACCGAGGTTCTGCTGCAGCATGCCATGGCGGCGCTTCGATCCAATCGCACAAGTTTCGTCATCGCGCATCGCCTGTCGACGATCCGCGATGCCGACCTGATTCTGGTGATGCAGGACGGCCGGATTGTCGAACGGGGCACCCATCGCGACCTGGTGGACAAGGCCGGGGTATACGCCCACCTGTACCGGTCACAGTTCTCCGGGCCGGAGACGGCTGCCGCCTGACGCAGCAGCCCAGCCCCCGGGCATCTGACGCAGACAGTCCAAAAGTACCAGTCTGCGATCGCGCTGCGGTCATCATGGGCTGCTTTTCTGGGGTCGTGCACAAATGTGCACGAAGACCCAGGAGCGGCCATGCCGCAGACTCCTCCGGAAAAGCAGACCTCCCCCGTCGGTGGCAAGGTGTCATCCGAATCCGTGCGCAATGCTGGAGCCGAGGCAATGCGTATTGCCGACGCAGCCGCGCAGCTTTCGGCCGAAGATCTGGCGCAGCTGCGCCAGTACATCGACCGACATCACCAGAAGCTGTTCCAGTAGCTCCCCGGCTATCGGAACTTGAACTGGCCCTCGATGGCGATGCCGCGCGGCGGATCCACGAAGCCGTAGTAGCTGCGGGCGGAGAACAGCCGCGAAGCCAATGGCGTATCGCCGGCATAGCTGACTGTTGTCTTGTCGGTGAGGTTGCGGCCCACGAGTGCTATCTCCCAGCGATCATCCGCATCGCCCAGGCTAAGGCGTGCATTGAGCTTGGTGTAGGCCTGCTGCGTGGTCACCGGGTCGAGCGTCAGCGACTGCAGGAACTTGGATGAATGCAGCACATCCACCACCGCATTGATCTTCATGTTCCCGCCGACCAGCCACTTGTAGTCACCGCTCACCACACCGGTGAATTTCGGTGCCAG
Source organism: Steroidobacteraceae bacterium (assembly GCA_035571575.1). Classification (GTDB taxonomy): domain Bacteria; phylum Pseudomonadota; class Gammaproteobacteria; order Steroidobacterales; family Steroidobacteraceae; genus ZC4RG30. The sequence goes on from DATNCK010000450.1 coordinate 2,059, forward strand.
CTGGTTGGTGAAGCCGGCGTAGTTGCAGTTGGTGCCGGCATTGGGAGCCAGACCGAAGTAGCACTGCCCGTTGTAGCTGCTCCACTCGAAATCCAGATAGGCCACGGAGCCCGATAGCGTGAAATCGCGCGTGGCGCGCCAGCGGGTGGACAGTTCCGCACCTTTCACCTTGGCACTGCCGCTGCCGACGTTGAAGCCGATGGCGCCGTCGAAGGCGCTGGTCTGCAGATCCTTGTACTTGGTGTAGAAGACATCTGCGTTGATCTCCGCAGTGGAGCCCACCGCGGTCTTCATTCCCAGTTCGTAGTTGGTGGCCTTCTCATCGGGGAACTCGAAGGTGCCACCGCCGAAACTGGCCGGGAATCCGGTGGGCGCGGTGACCGGCTTGTTGGAGCGTGCATCGAAGCCGCCCGACTTGTAGCCCTGGGTCCAGGACAGATACGCCATGGAATCGCTGGTCCAGTGATACTGCAGGTTCACCAGCGGCGAGAAGTTGGATTCCTTGCGGGAGCCGGTGACGCTATGCGGCACGATGCCCAGCACCTGATTGAACAGCGGCAGCACGGCACTGGGGATCGCAGCGCCACCGAAGCCCGTGGTCAGTTGCGTGACGCGGCTGCCATCCTTCTTTTCATGATTCAGCCGGCCACCTCCCGTGAGCTTCCACTGATCCGTGAGATTCCAGGTGGCTTGCAGGAAGGCTGAATACAGGTCGCTGTCCTGGTTGAAGACACGCGGATTGACCGCATCGCGGAAGAAGTTCGCAAATGCGGCACGGCTCTGCGGAGTCCCGCCCAGCGCCGGGTTTGCCGCAAAGGCCTGCGCCAGCACGGGCACCACCAGACTGCTCGCTGGCACATGCAGGAAATCGGTTTCCTCCAGTGAGTAGTGCTGGAAGAACAGCCCGCCGATCCACTCGACGCGGCCCTCGCTGGGGCTGGCGAAGCGGACTTCCTGGCTGAACTGCTTGTAGTCCTCGCCGATGCCGGCATCGAACACCGTGGCGCCGACGAAGTCGCAGTCACAGAGCTCGTCGAGCTTGTAGTTGCTGACGCCGGTGACGGAGGTCAGCGTCACGCCATTGCCGAAGTGGTAGTTGCCGGTGATCGCGGACTCGAAATTGGACAGCTTGCTGCGATCGCCATTGGAAGAGCGTGTGTAGTCGATGACATTGTTCGACGCAGTCGAATTCTGGCCCTGAGGCAGCGCAGGGGCCGGGCCGGCGACGATCTGGCTGTAACGCAGTCCTGCCAGCGAGCCTGTCGCAATGGGCGTCTCGCCGAAGATCTCGATCTGCCGGCCGCGCACGTTGTAGCTGCCGGTCTCGGTGCGCCAGGAGAGATCGAAGTTGTCCGTGACATCGAAGTCGACCGTGAGGCGACCACCCAGATCATCGTGCTTGGGTTCGTGGCGATCCAGAGTGGTGTTGTCCACCCAGCCTTCGGAATTGCGGTGATGCACGGCCACGCGGGCCCGCACCCGGTGGCCCAGCGGACCGGAAACCATCAGGCTGGCGACGGTGTCGTTGTTCTCGAAATCGCGCGAGACGCGACCTGCAGCTTCGAATTCCTTCGTGGGTCGCGCGGCGACCAGATTGACGGCGCCGGCCACGGCATTCTTGCCGAAGAGGATGGGCTGCGGACCGCGCAATACTTCAACGCGCTGTTCGTCGAGGAAGGGGAAGCGCGACTCATGGCCACGACCGCGATAGATGCCGTCCTGGTAGAGGCTCACCGACTGCTCGAAGCCCTGATTCAGGCCCGAGCCGATGCCACGGATGTAGATGTTGTTGGCGATGCCGGTTTCGGTCATCTGCAGGTTCGGCACATAGGCCTTCAGGTCATCAAGGCGCACGATGCCGGCGGCGGCCAGTTTGTCTCCTGAAACAGCTTCCACGGACAGGGGCACGTCGCGCAGCGATTCCTCGCGCTTCTGGGCGGTGACGACGATTTCATCCAGCGCGACATCGTCGCTGGCTGCCCGCGCGGCGGGAGTGACCAGGGAGGCGGCACTGAGCATGACGGCCATCCGGACAAAGCTTGCAACCTTGGAACTCATGAGACCCCCTTCATCACAACCGCAATAGGCCGTGTTGCGGCATTGTGCGCCGAGCGCTGCGGGGGACTCAACCCGCAGCCACAGGCAGTCTGCTTGCCGATGCAAGCGCTCGCCCGGTACAGTCAACTGCCTACAGGGCAGGGGTTGTAACAATGCGCATCGGCAAGCCGCTGCTGATCACCACCACGGCGATCGGACTGCCCATCGGCATCTACGAGGGCTTTCGGCTGGCCCATGGCTTCGGCGTGGTGATGGTGATGCTGATCGGACTATTCGGCCTCGGCATTGCATGGACGGTGTTCATCGCGCGCGCCGAGGAGCGCGCGCAACGCGAGAAGGACTTGTCCAAACCGCCTGGCTGAACGCTTTTACAGTCCGGCAAGTGCCGCGGCGCCAGCCGCTGCGACCTGCCCGTCCTGACTGGACTGTACGCCGGAGACGCCGATGCTGCCCACGACCTCGCCGTCGAGGATCAGCGGCAGCCCGCCTTCCACCGAGGTGATGCCCGGCAGGGACATCATGTGCACGCGGCCGCTGAGCACGGTGTCTTCCAGCACCTTGGTCGGTCGCTTGAAGCGCAGCGCCGTGAGCGATTTTTCCTGCGCCACGATGACCGAGCCCAGCTGCGTGCCGTCGGCGCGCTCCAGGTAAATGAGGTTGCCGCCGTTGTCATGGATGGCGATGACCACGGTCCAGCCCTCAGCAGTGGCCTTGGTCGAGGCGGCGGCAGCGATCGTTTTGGCGTCGGCGAGCGACAGTGTCTTGCGGGTGAGCATGGAGTTCCTTCGAAGGTCTCAGTGTTTGCCGTGCTGCGCTTTGGATTCGCGGCGGCGGCTGTGCAGGATGAATTCGGTGTAGCCGTTGGGCTGTTCGCGGCCCTTGAAGATCAGGTCGCAGGCAGCGGCAAAGGCGATGTTGTCGGTGAGACTCGGCGCCATGGCGAGATAGCTCTTGTCGCCGGCGTTCTGCTGATCGACCACCTGCGCCATGCGCGCAAGGGTGTCGCGCACCTGCGCTTCGGAGCACACGCCGTGATGCAGCCAGTTGGCCACATGCTGGCTGGAGATGCGCAGCGTGGCGCGATCTTCCATCAGCCCCACATCATGGATGTCGGGCACCTTCGAGCAGCCGACGCCGCCATCGATCCAGCGCACCACATAGCCCAGGATGCCCTGGATGTTGTTGTCCAGCTCGCGCTGGACCTGATCCGGCAGCGGCAAGTCAGAGGCCAGTGGCGGCGTCAGCAGTGCATCGGTGCCCGGAATCGGCTGGCCCGCGAGACCTTGCTGTACGGCCGCTACATCCACGCGGTGGTAGTGCAGGGCATGCAATGCCGCGGCCGTGGGCGAGGGCACCCAGGCAGTGTTGGCGCCCGCCATCGGATGACCCACCTTGGTCTTGAGCATGTCCGCCATTCGGTCGGGCATGGCCCACATGCCCTTGCCGATCTGCGCGAGGCCCGAAAAGCCCATGGCCAGACCGATCAGCACATTGCGCTTCTCGTAGTCGCGGATCCAGGGCTGGGTCTTGACCTCTTCCTTGGGCAGCACGGGCCCGGCTTCCATGCAGGTGTGGATTTCATCGCCGGTGCGGTCGAGGAAGCCGGTGTTGATGAACACGATGCGATGGCGCGCAGCGGCAATGCAAGCGGCTAGATTGGCGCTGGTGCGGCGCTCTTCATCCATCACACCCATCTTCACTGTGTGCGGCGCAAGACCCAGAAGATCTTCGACATGGTCGAAGAGATCATTGGCGAAAGCCACTTCCTCTGGTCCATGCATCTTGGGCTTCACCACATAGATGGAGCCAGTGCGGCTGTTGCGCTTCTGGCGCTGCACGTCGTGCAGCGCGATGAGCAGCGTGACGCAGGCATCGAGCAGGGTTTCGAACAGCGGCTCGCCGTCGAATTTCACGGCATCGGTGAGCATGTGATGGCCCACATTGCGCACCAGCATGAGGCTGCGGCCGGGCAGCGTGAGCTCGCGTCCTTTCGGATCGGTGTAACGCCGGTCGTCGTTGAGCTTGCGCAAGACGGTACCGCCACCCTTCGGAAAACTCGCTTCGAGCCGGCCATTCATCAGGCCCAGCCAGTTGCGATACACGCCGACTTTCTCTGCAGCATCGACGGCGGAGACGGAGTCTTCGCAGTCCTGGATGGTGGTGATAGCCGCCTCGATGAT
>DATNCK010000451.1:0-5354 GCA_035571575.1 Steroidobacteraceae bacterium
CTGGAGCTTCGACAAGACCGGCAAGAAGACCTGGGAGATCTGGTTCAAGTCGCCTTATCCCGGAATGATCCATGACTGCGCGATCAGCGAGCACTACATCGTGCTGCCGCTGATGCCCACCGTGATGGATCTGGAGCGCATCAAGCGCGGCGGCATCCTGTTCCAGTGGGAACCCAGCTATGAGCAGATCTACATCGTGGTGCCGCGCGGAGGAGACGCGAAGGACGTGCGCTTCTTCCGCGCACCCAATGCCATGCCGGGCCATGTGATCAATGCCTTCGACGAAGGCGGCAAGCTGTACCTCGATCTGCCGGTGGCGACCGACAATGTGTTTTGGTTCTTCCCCGACAAGGACGGAAAGTTTCCGCCGCCGGGCTCATTCGGCACCGAGATCACGCGTTGGTGCTTCGACATGAATGACAGGAACAGCAAGGCAGTGCCAACCGTGTTCTCGCGCATGGCTGCGGAATTTCCGCATATCGATGACCGCTATGTGGGCAATGCACACCGCTATGCCTTCATGCAGGCCATGGATCCGACCAAGCCCTACAATGCCGAGCGGGCGGGTCCCATCATGGGCTTCTTCTTCAATACCTTCCTGACTCTGGACACGCAGACCGGAAAGGCGGACACCTGGTTCGCCGGCGACACCTCCAGCACGCAGGAGCCGGTATTCGCGCCCAAGAGCGCAACGGCGCCCGAGGGCGAGGGTTACGTGATGGGCATCGTGAATCGCCGTGCGGAGAATCGCAGCGATCTGGTGATACTTGATGCCAAACGCATCAGCGAAGGGCCGGTGGCCACGGTGAAGATTCCCGTGCGGCTGAAGTACGGCATCCACGGCAACTGGGTGGCAGCCTGAGCCGGCCGGTGTGAAGACGCCAGCCTTCGGGCTGGCGACCGACGGCTATTTCTTTTCGGCGGTGAGTCCGCGCTTTTCCAGCAGCGGACCGATCTGCGGTTCGTGGCCAGCGAAGCTCTGGAACAGTGTCAGCGCATCGACGCTGCCGCCATGCGACAGCAGTGTCTTGCGGAAGTGGTCACCATTGGCGCGGGTGAGCCCGCCATGCGACCTGAACCATTCCTCGCTGTTGGCGGCCAGCACCTCCGACCAGATGTAGGAGTAGTAGCCAGCCGAGTAGCCACCCATGATGTGGCTGAAGTAGGGCGTGTGATAGCGCGGCGGTACTGCGGCAAAGTCGACGCCATCTGCTGCCAGGGCCTTCGCCTCGAAGGGCATCACGCCAGCCGCATCAGGTACCTGCGCCGCAGTGAGCTGGTGCCAGCGCTGGTCCGCCATGGCTGCACCCAGATATTCAGTAGTCGCGAAGCCCTGGTTGAACTTCGCCGCCGCCACCACCTTGTCGAGCAGCGCCTGTGGAATGACTGCGCCGGTCTTGTAGTGATGCGCGTAGTTCTTCAGTACGGCCGGCCAGTCGGCCCACATTTCGTTGAACTGCGAGGGGTATTCCACGAAGTCGCGCGGCACGCGCGTGCCGCTGAAATAGGGGTAGCGCACGTTCGAGAACATGCCGTGCAGCGCGTGGCCGAATTCGTGGAAGGCAGTCGTGACTTCATCCCAGGTGAGCAGCGTCGGCTGGCCATCCGGCGGCTTCGGGATGTTGAGGTGATTGGCCACCACGGGCAGGTAGCCCGTGAGCGCGGATTGCGACACGTATTCATTCATCCACGCGCCGCCGCGCTTGGATTTGCGCGCATACATGTCGGCGATGAAGATCGCCAGCTGCTTGCCATTGGCGTCGAACACATCGTAGACGCGCACGTCTGGCTGGTACACCGGCAGGTCGGTACGCCGCTTGAAGGTGAGGCCGTAGAGCTGGCCGGCCGCGTAGAACACGCCTTTCTCGAGCACATTGGTCAGTTCGAGATAGGGTTTCAGCAGGGACTCATCAAAGGCGTACTGCTCCTTGCGCACCTTCTCGGTGTAGAAGGCCCAGTCCCAGGCTGCCAGCTGGAAACCGCCGCCTTCCTTGTCGATGCGGGCCTGCAGTGTGGCGGCCTCGCGCTTCGCATTGGTCACGGCGGCCGGAGCCAGTTGGCGCAGCATCTTGTTCACGGCTTCCGGTGTGCGCGCGGTTTCGTCTTCGAGAACGTAGGCCGCGTGATTGGCGTAACCCAGCAGCGCGGCCCGCTCGGCGCGCAATTTCATGGTGCGGCTGACGATCTCGCGATTGTCGAAAGCGCCACCCTTGCTGCCTCGTTGTACCGAGGCCTCATAAAGACGCTGGCGCAGCGGACGGTAGGTGAGCTGCGTTTCCGGAGGCTGGCCGGTGGTATTCAGCAGCGTCAGTACGTACTTGCCGGGCAGGTTGCGCGACTTTGCCTCGGCGGCAGCGGCGGTGATCTGCGCCTCGGTGAGGCCGTCGAGCTGCTTCACATCATCGACGACTACAGCGGCGGCATTCACTTCGTCCAGGACGTTCTGCGTGAACTGGCTACCCAGGGTCGCCAGTTCGGCATTCATCGCCTTGAGTTTTTCCTTGTCGGGATCCGCCAGCCTGGCGCCGGCGCGCACGAAGTCGCCGTAGTAGCGCTCCAGCAGCCGGCGGCTCTCGGCATCCAGTCCGAGCTGCGCACGACGCTCGTACAACGACTGGATGCGCGCGAACAGCCTGCCATTGAGCTGGATGGCGTCGGAATGCGCGGAGAAACGTGGTGCGTAGTCGTTGCGCAGCTTGTTGCGCGCATCGTTGGTGTCCGCACCTACCAGGTTGAAGAACACCGTGCTGGCGCGATCCAGCAGCTGCCCGCTTTTTTCCAGTGCCAGCAGGGTGTTGTCGAAAGTCGCGGGCTGCTCGTTATCGGCGATGGCCTGGACTTCCCGCAGCTGCTCGGCCATTCCAGCATCGAATGCCGGTGCGAAATCGCTGTCGCGGATGCGGTCGAACTGCGGATAGTGAAACGGCAGCGGACTCGCCGCAGAAAAGGGGTTGCTGTCGGGCATCACGGCTGGCTCAGCGGCGAGAGTGGAAAGAGGGGTGGAGGCAGCGATTGCTGACAACAGCAGTGCAGTTCGTGTAGTCATGGTGGTTACCGCAGGGGTTCATGCGGGATTCCAAGCCTACCCCAACCCTGGCGGGTTTCCCTGGATGAATTTGCAGCTACCCGGTAGTACGCTTCCCGAAGCAACGCCTCCTTCAGGAGCACTCTTGTACAGATTTGGCACGATCTGCCTGGTCATGGCTCTGGCGATCTCAGGGTGTCAGCAACGCAGCCAGGGTCCTGCGGCTGCAGATGCGCCGGCTGCATCGGCTTCTGGCGCCTCCTCCAGTGCCGCGCCCACGGGTATCGCCTGGTTTCAGGGCGGGCTGGAGGCGGCCTTCGCCGCCGCAGCGGCACAGCACAAGCCCGTGTTTCTGTACTGGGGCGCTGAATGGTGCCCGCCCTGCCATGATCTGAAAGCGCATGTGTTTTCACGCCGCGACTTCCAGGAGAAGCTGCGCCAGTTCATACCGGTATTCCTCGATGGCGATGCAGCGGGTGCGCAGCGCATTGCCGGGGACTTCAAGGTGCTGGGTTATCCGACGGTGGTGGTGCTGAGGGCGGATCGCACCGAGATCGCACGCATCGGCGGCGGCATGGACCTGGCCAGGTATGCCGATGTGCTTGACCTCGCGCTGGAAGGCGTGAGGCCACTACCGGAACTGCTGGCCGCGCTGCGCGACGATGCATCGCGTCAGCTCACGAGCGCCGATTGCCGCAGACTGGCTTACAACGGCTGGTCGCTCGACCCGGTGGCTGACAGTGATCCCAAAGCATTGATCGATACCCTGCAGCTCGCCGCGCAGCGCTGTCCGCCGGAGTCGCGCGACGAGCGCGACCGGCTGCTGGTGACGGCAGCCGGGCTTGTGGCCTCTGAGGAACGCGCCAGTATCGAAAAGGGCGGCAAGCCCAGTCCGCGATTGCGCAGTCTGATGGACTCTGTCGAGAATCTGCTGGCAGATCCGCAGCGCAGCCTCGGCATGGCCGACGCGCTGCTCGACATCGGCGATGATTTCTTTGTCGTCGTGCGGCATGCCGATGGCTCGCGCCGCGCGCAGTTGCAGCAGCAGTGGTTCGGCCTGATGGACGCCCTGGAGGCGGACGCACGTTATTCGGACACGCTGCGGCTGATGTCGGCGGGCGGACGGCTCTATGCCTCCAAAGCGCTGGACGACAAGGAGAAGATTCCCGCGGCGGTGGCTGCGCGTGCACGCACGACGCTCGATGCCTTCATGCTGCGCAGCTACGACCCCGATGCGCGCTCCGGTGTCGTGAATTCTGCGGAATGGGTGCTGACGCTGCTGGGAGACGATGCGCAGTTGCGCACCTTGCTGGAAGGGGAGATCCAGACCTCCAAGACCGCCTTTTACTACATGCCGGATCTGGCAGATCTGGACGAGAAGATGGGACACAAGGATCAGGCGCTGATGTGGCTGGAGCGGGCATACCGCGAAGCGCGAGGGCCGGCGACTCGCTTTCAGTGGGGCGTGCTCTATGTCAACGGACTGTTGCGCATGGCGCAGCGGGATGAACCACGGATTCGTGCCGCGGCGCTCGAGGTTATCGGCGAACTGGAAGGACCAGATCGCATTCACGCGCGCGCGCGCGCGCGACTGGACCGACTGCATGAAAGTCTCCGCAAATGGGCTGCCGAGACGAAGCATCCGGAGACGCTGACGGTCATCGCCCAGCGCTGGAGCCGTATCTGCGCCGCATTGCCCGCTTCCGATCCGGCCAGTCGCGAATGTCCGCGACTGATGGCTGCCACGGGAGCCTGAATCCCGCCGCTGCGCGCGTGTATGACAATTGGCTGATGATGTGACTACACATCAGCTACCCTATGCGCGGTTTTCGACTTCAGCGGGTGGTCTCTCATGGGAATCATTGCCAACCTCGTGCCGCGCGAGGGCAGGTTCTTCGAATATTTCAACCAGCATGCCGATCGCATTGCCGCGGCCAGCCGCGAATTGATGCTGCTGTTGAGCGAATATTCCGATGTTGCGGCCCGAGCGGGGCGCGTGGAGCGCATCAACGACCTGGAACACGAGGCCGATCGCATCACGCACGATACGGCGGCTTTGTTGCAGACCATTTTCGTGACGCCTCTGGATCGCGACGACATCCACCGGCTGATCTCGCGCATGGACGATGTGCTCGATCTGATGCAGGACGCAGCCGAATCACTGTCGTTGTACGACGTGCACCAGGTCACTGCGCACGCGGTGGAGCTGGCCTCGCTGCTGCAGAATGGCTGCGAGCGCCTGCAGGCGGCAGTGGCCCTGCTCAGCAGCATGAAGAACGCGCCGGAAATCATGCGCCTGTGCAGCGAGATAGACACCATGGAATCCCGC
>DATNCK010000452.1:0-7409 GCA_035571575.1 Steroidobacteraceae bacterium
TGGGTAGCCAGCGACAGTGGTCGCGCAGCGGGAAAATACGAATTGCCGGGCAGGAAGTAGGCGACGGGTCTGTCCACGCCTGCGCGTCTGCCAACCCACTGACCCAGGCGCATCGCCTGATGCCGCGAAGTTTCGATGGGAGGATCCGCGCACATCACCTCGACGCCCGCACCAATCAGCGCGCGTTGATTCCCCACATCATTCGCCACGTAGAGAATCACGTGGAAGCCCATGCTCGCCCAGACATTGGCCAGGCGTATCGCCACGCGCTCGCAGCCACCGAGCTGGAAGTCGTTGAACAGGATTCCGATCGTGCGTTGCTGCATGGGATGACGGTTAGTCATCCCAGGACGCCGCGGGGTTGCAGCTTCCGCAGCTAGTTGCGCCGATCCTTACTCATTCTTAACGAACGTAAGAAAATGTAAGGTCGTCACCTGATCGTCATTTCAGGTGTTCAGGCCTCGCATTATTTGCCCGGAAGGGCGAAGACGACCAGCGAGATGTCAGTCTTTGGTGCGGAGAGCTCAGGCGCCAATCCGCGGCTGTAGCTGCCCAGATGGCTGCCTTCGCCGCTGACCACAGCGACATATTGCTGGCCGCCGACGGAGTAGGTGATGGGCGTGGATTCCGCCGCAGCAGGCAGTGCCGTTTCCCACAGCAAGCTGCCGCTCGCCTGGTCATAGGCGCTGAACTTGCGGCCCAGGTCGGAGATGAACACCACGCCGCCCGCGGTGGCCAGCAGCGCGCTGGCCATGGGAAGGCGCTGCCGATGGGTCCAGGTCACGCGGCGATTATTCAGATCGATGGCCATCACACGACCCAGATTGCCATCGCTGTCCGGGCGGAAGCGCGGCGCGAAACGTATGTCGGTGCCGCCATTGGCCGTTTCCTGCCGGCCACGCGGCGAATAGGTGTATTCAGCGCAGGACTCCATGGCTTCCACGAACAGGATGCCCGTCGCCGGATTCAGCGAGGTGGCGGGCCAGTTGCGCGAGCCCAGATTGCCCGGGCACAGCAGCATGCCCTTGCCCGCCACGGGTTCGAGTTCGGCACTGGTGCGCTTGTCACCCGTGGCCGGATCGATGCTGGCAAACACATTGGTCAGGCCGGTGTCCTGTGCGAACAGGAATTTGCCGGTAGCCGCATCCAGCGCCTCGAACACGGCACCCTTGCCACCCGTAACGACGACACGGCGTGCATTGGCGCCGCTGCCCAGAGTCATCAACGTGCGCTCGAAGGCCCAGTCCTGATCCCACACATCGCGTCGATGGTGCTGGTGGTACCACACCAGCTCGCCGGTTTCCGGCCGCAGCGCCAGAGTGGTGTTCGTGAACAGTCCGTCATTCTTCGTGACGGCACTCGCACCGGGTCGCGGCTCGAGCAATGTGGCGGTGCTGTAGGTATTGCCCGTGCCGAAAAAGGCCAGATTCAGCTGCGGGTCGTAGCTGCCCGTGGTCCACACACCACCGCCGAAACGCTCCTCCGTGGGGGCGTCGTTCCAGGTATCGCCGCCGGGTGTGCCGGGACGCGCGACGGTGTAGAAACGCCAGCGTTCTTCTCCCGTCGTGGCATCGAGCGCGACGATGAAGCAGCCGCCCTTGTTGGTCAGACCCAGGCTGGCACCAATCATCACGATGCCGCGCGCCACCAGCGGACCACTGCTCAGCTGCAGACCACCATTCGGGCCGTCGCCATTGACGGCGTGATCCCACAGCACCTTGCCGCTGCGCGTATCCAGCGCCAGCAAGTGCCCATCGGCAGTGGGCACGAACAGCGAGTGGCCGAACAGTGCCACGGACTTGGACTGTTTTCGCTGACCGCCATACTCGGAATTCTGCGCGCGCGGATTGGGAGGTCGTTGCGCCGCGTTCTGCCCGCCTGCAAAAGCCGGCCGCTTGAATTCGCGCTCGAATCGCCACAGCAGTTTGCCACTGACCCCGTCGATGGCCCGCACGCCGGCACCGCTGAACGCGAACAGCACACCGTCGTGCACCAGCGGCGTGATTTCATTGGTGCTGGGATCCAGCGGCGCACTCCATACCTTCTGCAGCTTCTGCACAGTGCCGCGGTCGATCTGCTTCAGCGGGCTGAAGCCTGCGGCATCGAAAGTACGGCGCCACATCAGCCAGTCTGAATCCGGAGGCGCAGCCAGCATGGCCTCGGTCACCGGGCTCAACGCCGCAAGTTTTTTCGCCAGTTCAGGCGACAGGGCCACGGGTTGGGTGGCATTCGCGGCGACGGCACTTTCTGCAGCCGGCTGCACACTGGCAAACGCGGCAGGTCCCTGCAGATTCGCCTTCACCAGAAAGGCCATCAGATCCGGATAGGCCTCGGCCTTGATCGCAGGCATGCCCTTGGGCGGCATGGTGTTGCGCATCTGCGTGAGCAGTTCGGCGGGCTGCTTGCCGCGCCAGTGGCTCATGAATGTTTCGCCGATCAACGTGGGGGCGAAGGGGCTGCCCTCGAGCTTGGGCCCGTGGCAGCCGAGGCAACTCTCGGCATACGCCGCCTGGCCTTTGCCGACATTGCCGCTCACGGCGCCATTGCCCGTGAATAGAGCCTGGGCCACCGCGCATTGGCCGGTGAGAAGCATGGCAGTGGTCAGCAGGCTGGCATATCGGGACGACATGGAATTTCGCTATTTGAAGTCAGTCCGGGGCGTTCAAGCTCGATTTATAGCGCATTCTTCCGCGCGAAGGTTGCATGCGCCGGCAGAGCGGTCTCATCATCCGGCACCGCTCGTCCATAATGTGAACAGCGAGCATTTTGTTCAAATCAAAAGTTGGGGGTTGCGTGGCTTCCGGATTCTCTCGACGTCGTCTGCTGGCCGCGGCAGCCGCCGCACCCTGGTTAGTTAATCTGGCTCGCGCTGCCGAGCCGGCCCGTCCTGCCGAGCAGCCCAAAGCGACTCCCATCCGGCAGGGCCGGCTCAAGCAGTCCGTCATGTCCTCGGTGTGGGGACAGGGCAATCCGCTCACACCAAAAGAGCGCATGGAGGTGCTGTCGCGGCTGGGCTTTGCCGGCGTGGATCTGCCAGGCCGCGAAGAGCTGGCCATCATGCCGGACTACGGCCTGGTGCCGACGCTGACCGTCGCCAACGGCGGCGCCACCATGCAGGACGGAATGGTGCGCAAGGAACTGCACAGCAAGATTTTCGATTCCGTGCACGCGGCCGTCGACAGCGCCGCGGCCATGCATTGCCCGAACATCTGCCTGTTTCCCGGCGAGCGCCGCGGCATGTCGCATGAAGAGGGCGCCGCCAACACCGTCGAGATCCTCAAGCGCGTCGCGCCCTATGCCGAGGAGAAGGGCGTCAACCTGTGCATGGAGATCACCAACTCAAAGGTGGTTGCCGACCGGCGCACCGATCAGATGTTCAATGACATCAACTGGGGCATCCAGGTATGCCGCACGGTCAAGTCGTCGCGCGTGAAGATTCTCTACGACTTCTACCATGTGCAGATCATGAACGGCGATGTGGTGCGCACGCTCAAAGACAACCTGGACATCTGCAGCCACATCCATGTAGCGGGCGTGCCCACGCGCTGCGAGATCGATGACACCCAGGAACTGAACTATCATTACATCGCCCGCGAGATTGCCAACATGGGCTACCAGGGCTACGTGGCACATGAATGGCGTCCCACCGCGGGCCGAAATCAATTGCTGAGTCTGGCCACCTGTTTCGATATTCTGGTGGTCTGAGAGGTTAAGGAACGAACCATGAAGAAGATGTTGCGCGCCGGAATTGCACTGACCTTGTTGACCATGGCCTGTACCGTGCTGGCACAGGCGCCACTGCCGCAGTTGGGTGGCAAGCGGGCCTATCCGGAGGGATTCATCTCCGGTCGCGTGCTCAATGGCACCACGCCTGAGGCCGGTGTATGGGTCATTGCCGAAACGAAGGAGACCAACACCCCCTTCATCAAGATCGTGGTGACCGACGATCAGGGTCGCTACACGCTGCCGCAGCTGCCCAATGCCACCTATATGGTGTGGGTGCGCGGCTATGGTCTGGCCGATTCCGCCAAGGTCAAAGGCCGCCCGGGTGACACCAACCTGGACCTCAAGGCCGTGAGCGCCAAGGATGCGCTGGAAGCCGCCAAGGTGTATCCCGGCGACTACTGGCTGTCTCTGCTCGATGTGCCGGCGGCCAGCAACTTCCCTGGCACCGGTGGTGCGTCAGTGGGTGGTAACGGCTTCCAGCCCAGCATCCTCAGCCAGGATGACTGGATGCATCGCTTCAAGAAGGACTGCAACTTCTGCCACCAGCTCGGCAACCAGATCACTCGCACGCTGACGCACATGGATTTCGCCAAGCTGGGCTTCAAGAACGAAGAAGACGCCTGGCTGTACCGCACTTCGCTGGGCTGCCGTGGCAGCGCCATGGCGGCAGCCTTCGCGCAGTTCGGCACCGAGGGCATGTCCAAGACCATGGCCACCTGGACCCGCACGGTGGCCAATGGCGCAATTCCGCCCACTCCGCCGCGTCCGTCGGGCATTGAGCGCAATGTGGTGGTCACGCTGTGGGATGTCGGTGGTCCGCAGGATTTCATGCACGATGAAGTCGCCACCGACAAGAACAATCCCACCGTGAATGCCTACGGCCCGATCTACGCCGTGTCGGCCGGTCACGGCACCATCAATGTGGTCGATCCGGTGACCAACGATGCCTACAAGGTGGAGATTCCCACCCGCGACGATCCACGCAAGGTTCCCACTCGTTTCCCGCCGGCTGCGCGTCCCTCCAATTTCTGGGGCATGGACTACCTGTGGGGCCTGGAAAATCCTTCCGACCCTCACAATCCGATGATGGATGACCGTGGCCGGGTGTGGTCTACGTCGAAGATCCGCGCCAATCAGCCCGACTTCTGCAAGGAAGGCAGCCAGAACAAGTACGCCAAGTACTATCCGCTGCGCAACAGCGCGCGCCAGGCATCGGTCTACGATCCGATGTCGGGCAAGTTCGAGCTCATCGACACCTGCTACTCCACGCACCATCTGCAATTCGCCAGCGATGCGGATCACACCTTGTACTTCAACGAGCTGACCGGCCCCATCTTCGGCTGGATCAACACGCGCATGTACGACCAGACGCATGACGAACAGGCCTCGCAGGGCTGGTGCCCGCAGATCATCGACACCAATGGCGATGGCAAGATCACCAAGCCCTGGAATGCCTGGAACGCGAAGACCATGGATCCGAAGCTGGATACCGAAGTGCGCAAGCCGCTGTACTCGGTGATTCCCGATCCGAACAACGCGAACGTCGTGTGGGGCGTATCGGAAGGCAGCACCGGTGAGGAGCGTGGCTACCTCGTACGTCTGGATCGCGGCAACAATCCACCGGAAACCTGCATCGTGGAGGTCTATCGTGTTCCCAAGGGCACGCTGAATCCGCGCGGCGTCGATATCGACAGCCATGGCATGCCATGGGTGGCGCTGGCCGCCACCTCCCAGTGGGGTCGCTTCGATCGCACCAAGTGCAAGAAGACCAATGGCGCGGGCGCCGACAAGGGCGATCTGTGTGCGGAAGGCTGGAAGATCTGGCAGACGCAGGGTCCGAAGTTCCGGGGCACCAACTACCCGACGGACTTCCACTACTTCGGCTGGGTGGATCAGCACAACACTTCGGGGCTGGGCGCGGACACGCCCATCCTCACCGGCTCGAACTCCGACTCACTGATCGCCTTCGATCCGAAGACCGAGAAGTGGACCTATCTGCGCGTGCCCTATCCGCTGGGCTTCTACCAGCGCGGACTCGATGGCCGCATCGATGATCCGGATGCCGGCTGGAAGGGCCGGGCGCTGTACGCCAACTACGGCACGCATCTGGTGTGGCATATCGAAGGTGGCAAGGGCACCGTGGGCAAGATCGTGAAATTCCAGATCCGGCCTGACGCCCAGGCGCACTGAGGTCAAATCCTCGAGGCTTATGTTCAAGGGGCCCTTATGGGCCCCTTTTTTTTGGTTTGCGCCGCGTCGCAGCAATGGCAGTAAAATGACGACCGGCGCAGCGAATTCCGGGCCCGCTGCTGCAACGCTGGAGTTTGGTATTCAGCTCCACTTCCCGATACCTCGAGCATGCTGCGAACTGGCCTTCACATCGACGTCGAGCGGACAGGCCTTTACCGTCGCGCCCGCCGTCGTCATGCCCTCAGCCTCACCGCCATCTGCCTGATCGGCGCACTGGTGGCGCTGTTCGTGGGGGCTGGACTGCTGGCGCATCGGGTGCAGGCAGCGCGCGATGCCATGGGTCAGCGGCGCGACATCGCCATTCATTCGCGCCAGCTGCAGTCGGCGCTCAGCCTGCTGCAGGATGCCGAGTCGGGGCAGCGTGGTTTCCTGCTCACGGAGACGAACCGCGATCTGCTGGTGTATCAGGATGCCGCGCGCGAACTGCCACGCATTCTCCAGGCTGCCGCCGCCGCCAGTAGTCATGACGCGCGGGTCGCGCCGTATGTGAGGGAGATCCAGCGTCTGACCGATCTGACTCTGGCCGAGATGGCGCAGTCCATTCGACTGTTCCGTGAGGGTCACAAGAGTCTGGCGCTGGAGCGTGTCCGGCTCGACAACGCCCAGCGTTCCATGGCGGAGCTGCGATCGCAGATCGAACTGGCGATGAACGCGTTCGCGGCACAGGCCGCCACGGTGGACGCCAACGGACTGGCCGAGACAGTGGCTGCGAAACGGCTGGCCTGGTGGACAGCCTTCTGTCTTGCCGCAGTGATGCTGTTCGCCGCGCTGCAGATCCGCTCCCTGGTCCGCCTGCGCACCAACTACGAGAAAGAGGCGGCCACGCAGGCATCGATTCTCAACATGATCGTGGATGAGATTCCGGCGAGTCTCGCCATTCTCGACCAGGACCTGCGTTACCGGCTGGTGAACAAGGTGTTCGAGCGCTGGCGCGGCATTTCCCGCAAGGCCGTCATCGGCAAGACGCTGGCGGAGGTCATGGGCGAGGACGAACTGCAGCGCAGCCAGCCCTGGCTCGATCGCGCACTGAAGGGTGAAACCGTTTCCTACGAGAAATCCTATCCCGAGCGCGCCATCTCGCTGATCACCGCCAGCTACAGCCCGATGTTTCTCGAAGACGGCACGGTGGCCGGTGTCGTCACGCTGGCGCACGACACCACCGCGCATCGCAACGAGCGCGAACGTCTGCAGCGGCTGAGCGAGCGCGATGCGCTCACGAATCTCCTGAATCGCGCCGCATTCGAAGCGTGGCTGGCAGAGTCCAGCATGCGTGCGGACGCGCGGGAGATCGCGCTGCTGTACATCGATCTGGATCACTTCAAGCCGGTGAACGATCAGTTCGGACACTCGGCGGGTGATGCGGTGCTGGCCGAAATCGCCGAGCGGTTGCGCAGCCTGGTGCGCCCCAGCGATGTGGTGGCGCGCATCGGCGG
>DATNCK010000453.1:0-10459 GCA_035571575.1 Steroidobacteraceae bacterium
GCAGTTCGCGCACATTGCCCGGCCAGCCGTGACTGAGCAATGCGGCGCAGGCGGAATCGGCCAGCGGCTTGTCCGCGGGACGGAACAGATCCGCCAGCGGCAGGATGTCACCAGGCCGCTCACTCAATGGCGGCACGCTCAGCTCGATGGCATTGAGCCGGTAATACAGATCCTCGCGGAACAGGCCTTCGCGGATCATGCCGACGAGATCGGCATTGGTGGCGCTGATCACGCGTACGCTCACCTGCCGTTCGCGGCTGGAACCCAGCCGTTCGAAGCGGCCCGTCTCGAGCACGCGCAGCAGCTTCATCTGCCCGGCCAGAGGCAGGTTGCCGATTTCATCGAGGAACAGCGTGCCGCCATCGGCCGCCTCGAACTTGCCTTCGCGCGCCTTGTTGGCGCCGGTGTAGGCCCCTGCCTCCGCGCCAAAGAGCTCCGCCTCGATCAATTCGGAAGGCAACGCTCCGCAGTTCAGTGTGACGAAAGGGCCGGAAGCGACCTGCGAGTTCGCCTGCACGATGGCGGCGATCTTTTCCTTGCCCGCGCCATTCGGACCGGTGATCAGCACGGGCAGGCTGGAGCGTGCGACCTGGCAGGCCAGCGCGATGACTCGCTCGCTGGCGGGATCGGCGAACACGACGCCGCGCAGATCGTATTTCGCCGCCAGTTCGTCGTGGCGCTGCTTCTCGCGGCCGCGCCGGCGCGCCAGCTCGTTGCGCGCCTCACCGAGTTCGAGCAGGTTGTTGACCGTGGTGAGCAGGCGCTGATCATCCCAGGGCTTGGCGATGTAATCGGCGGCTCCGGCCTTCACCAGTTCGACGGCGCTGCCGAGATGGGTCCACGCCGTCAGAAGAATCACCGGCAGATCGGGGTGCCGCTCGCGAATCTGCCGGAACAGGTCCTCACCCTCCGCGCCCGAAGTGGTGTCGGCGGTGAAGTTCATGTCCTGGATCACCAGGTCCACCGCGTTCTGTTGCAACACCATCAATCCTGTCGCAGGGGATGCCGCGTGCAGTGTCTCGATGTCGTGCAGCGAGAACAGCACGTCCAGCGCCTTTGCGACGGCCTGGTTGTCGTCGATGATCAGGACTGTGGGCATGCTGCGGCTCGCATCGACCGATTGTCATTCTCCCGGCCTGCGCTTGTCACTCCCTCACCTCAGGCGCTGCGCGTGGCCACCGCGGGCGGCACCGCGGCGGCGCGCCGGGCCGGCCAGAGCACGGAAAGCTGGCCCAGGATCCACAGCGCCAATGCACCCACAGGCAGATAAAACCAGGGCAGCCGCGGCAGCTCATACTTCTTCATCAGCAGCTGGTTGATGCCGAAAGCCAGCAGCATGCCCAGCACGATTCCTGCGGTGGCCAGCAGGAAGTTCTCGGCCTGGAAGTAGCGCAGGATCTGCCCGCGCGTGGCGCCCAGCGCCCGGCGCACGCCGATCTGGCGCGTGCGCTGCTGCACCCAGAAGCTGGCGAGCCCGACGATGCCCAGCGCGGTGACGATGAGCAGCGCCACGATCACCCCGCCCAGCAGCCAGGCCATGGAACGCTGCTGCTTGAAATATTCGATGCGCAGCTCTTCCAGGGTCCGCGTCTGCTTCTCGACGATGATGCGGCCCGGTGCGGCGGCGCGCAGCGCAGTTTCAGCGGCCTTGAGAACCTCGGCCCGTCGCGCAGGATCCGTGCGCAGCACGTAGTTGCCGCCGAGATTGAAAGGCACGCGCATGGGAAAGATCATCGAATACTCGCGCGTCTCCGGACCTTCGAACGTGGAGGGGCGCACCAGGTGATCCACGATGCCCACGATCTGCGAGGGCTTGTCATCCCATACGTAGATGCTCTTGCCCAGGGCATTGCCGCCCGGGAAGAGCCTGTCGGCCATCGCACGCGTGATGATCAGGGCGGGAATGCTGGCGTTCTGGGCGGCGCGCTGCATTTCAGTGAACTGCTGGTACTCGCCGGGTTCGAAGTTGCGTCCGGCCTGCAGGTGAACTCCGAGGGTATCCATGAACTGCTCTTCGGCCATGTAGATGGTCGCGTTCATCGTGGGACGCTCCTGCTTCGCCACCAGGTTCACGCTGGTGTTCCAGGAGGACGACACGAAGGGCACCTCGTTCAGCACCGTCGCGGCCTTCACGCCAGGAATCGCGCGCAGCGCCGCAAGATCAGTACGGGTCTGCGCATCGGCGTCGTCGTCGCGGCCGATGGGCGTCAGCTGCACGCGCACGATCTCATCGAGCGCGACGCCGCTGGGATGGTTCATCTCCTCGACACGGTTGCCGATCAGGAACAGCGCGTTGCACACGATGGCGCAGGTGAGTGAGATTTCCAGCACGATCAGCAGCGCCGCAGTCTTGTGGCGGCTGAGCGTGGAAATGATGGGGCGGATTTCCATGGATGACTCCTATTGCGCCTTGAGCTGCACGGCTGGCGTGATCTGCATGGCCCGCCACGCAGGCAATGCGCCGGCCAGCAGGCTGCAGGCGATGGCGATCAGGAAGGTGAGCAGCAGCATGCTGGGATCCAGACGCGCGAGATCGGCATAGTCCACCGGTTGATGGCGCACCGCCCAGAGGCCGAGCCAGGCGAAGCCCAGTCCCAGAAGGCCGCCGGCCAGGCCGATGGTTCCGGCCTCCATCATCAGCTGCCGGAAGATGGCGCCACGCGTGGCACCCAGTGCGCGACGCACCCCGATCTCGCCGCCACGGCGCAGGAACTTGGCCAGCAGCAGTCCGATGGTGTTCAGCAGGCACACCGCGAGGAAGGCCAGCGCCAGCCACATCTGCATGGTCACGTCGCTGGGCAGCACGTGATGGAATTCCATCCACTCGCGCACATTGCGCAGCTTCACGATGGTCGGTCGCTGGTAGCGGCCGGCGGCGCGCTGCTGGTCGGAGTAGTTGCCCAGGTATTGAAGATAGGCGGCCTTCTTGGCCGGCGTATCCAGCTGCACCCAGTACTGGATCCACACGCAGGGCGCATTCAGCGAGGTGGAATCGCCGGTGGTGTCGGCGTCCCAGCAGTCCATGCTGCCGCTGCGCTGCATCTTCAGCTCCACCGCGGTGGAAAACGGCAGATAGAGGCCCTCGGTCTGTCCGTAGCCGCGGGCGCCGAACATGTCGTAGAACTTCGGCGTGGGTCGCCAGTCATCGAGCACGCCGATGACGGTGAAATCGGTCTTGTCGAATCGCACGGTTCTGCCCACGCTGTTCTCGCCCGCGAACAGCCGCTGGTTCAGATCCCTGGAAAGCACCGCGACGCGCGCATGACCCTCGTCGTCCGCGCCGCTCCAGCCACGTCCGAACTGGAACGGCATGGCAAACAGGGGAAACATGTCGGCGCTGGTGAAACGGGCGTTGCTGATGAAGGGCTCAATGTTCGTCTGCTGCGGGGTCACCGCCACCTGGCCGCCGGTCATCATGGCCTGCCGGTCGCCCTTCCTGTCGCGCAGCAGCTTCTCGGCATCGAAACGCGTGAGCTGAACCGGAGGTTCCTCTCCCTTGACGTAGCCACTTTTGCTGCGCGGCTCCAGCTGCGGATGAAACAGCCGGCTGCTGCGGTCGGGCACCGGATCGCCGGAGAGCACGTGAAAAACGGTGAGCGTGGTCATGCAGGCGCCGATGCCCAGCGCGATGGCCAGCACCATCAGCGCCGTGATCGCCTTGTTGCGACGAAAGCTGCGCAGCGCGAGGTGAAAATAGTGTGCAAACATCGTCGCGGCCTCAGACGCGCGCCGCGGCCGGCTGTCCCGGCCGTACCAGCGCAGGTTCCATGGCCAGGTCCGTGGCCATGCCATCGACGATGTGCACATTGCGCTGCGCCCGCGCGGCCAGCTCCGGATCGTGGGTGACCATCACGATGGTGGTGCCCTGCTGGTTGATCTCCTCCAGCATTTCCATCACGCCGCGCGCCATCTGCGAATCGAGGTTGCCGGTGGGCTCGTCCGCCAGCAGCAGCTTCGGACTGCCGGCCAGCGCGCGCGCGATCGCGGCGCGCTGCTGCTGGCCGCCCGACAGCTCGGCCGGATAGTGCTTCATCCGCGAGCCCAACCCGACGCGTGCCAGGGCCTCTTCGATGCGGCGCCGGCGCTCGCCGGAAGGCATGCCGCGGTAGCGCAGCGGCACATCGGCGTTGTCGAAGAGATTCAGGTCCGGAATCAGGTTGAAGCTCTGGAAGATGAAACCGATCTTCTGGTTGCGCAGCCGGCTGCGCTGGTTGTCATTGAGGTTGCTGACATCCTCGCCATCCAGCTTGTAGATGCCGCCGCTGTAGGTTTCCAGCAGCCCGGCGATGTTGAGAAAGGTGGTCTTGCCCGATCCCGAAGGACCGGTGACGGCGACGAACTCCCCTGCGTTCACGCGCAGATCGAGCGAACGCAGCGCGTGCGTCTCGATGAGTTCGGTGCGATAGACCTTGGTGACCTGTTGCATCTCGAGCATGGTGCGTTCCTCAGTTGATCCTGACCTTGTCTGCATCACCGAACTGGTCGCTGCCGGACACGACGACGCGATCGCCGGGCTGCAGACCTTCCAGCACTTCGATTTCAGCGAGGCTGCTGGCGCCCAGCTGCACGGGGCGGCGCACGGCAGCGCTGCCCGTGACCACGTACGCAAAGCGTCCGGCGGATTGCTCCACGAAGGGGCCGCGTTCCAATTTCAGCACGTTGCGGCGCGTGTCCATCAGGATGCGCGCGGACAGGCGCTGGTTCTGCCTCAAGCCCGGCGGCTGTTTGTCGGTGAAGCGGATGCGCGTGGTCACTTCGCCATTGACCACTTCCGGTGAGACCGCGGCGACCTCGCCGGGAAAAGGCTCGCCTGTGCCACTGGTCAGCTGCGCCGCCATGCCCAATCCCAGATCGCGCGCGAAGCTCTCCGGCACCTTGATCTCGACCTCGAAGTTCCTCAGGTCCACCACGCTGAGCACCGCGCCGTTGGCGATCACGCTCGTGCCCTGTGGCACCTGGACCTGTCCGACCTGACCGTCGAATGGCGCGCGCAACGTCAAGGCGTCGACCTGGCGCCGCGACTCTGCCACCACGGCGCGCTGACGCTCGGCCAGCAGCTGCTTGTTGCGCGCGTCCAGATCCGCGCCGGCCCCCTGCAGGTCGAAATCCTCCTGCGCGGCGGAGAGGCCAAGCTGCGCCTTCTTCACTTCATCCTGCGCGCGCGCGACATCGTTCTGCGCAATGGCCCCTTTTTCCCACGCCTGCTGGTAACGCTCGAGGTCGCGCGTGGCCGTGGTGTTGGTGATGAGCGCCTGATTCAGCACCTTGCGTGCATTGAGCTTCGCAATGCGGGCATCCAGCGATGCGCGTCGCGCCTCGGCTTCGAGGCTGGCCAGCGTCGACTCCTCCTGCACCAGTTTGCTGCGCAGCTCGGGACTGTCGATGACCGCCAGCGGCTGGCCCTTCTTCACCTTGTCGCCGGCGACGATCTTCAACGTCACGGTGCCGGCGGCAATCGCGTATAGCGTCGGACTGTTCGCGGCAATCACGCGGCCGTCGGCGGCGATGTCGCGCACCAGGTCGCCGCGCGTGACGGTGGCGATGCGCAGGCGCTCGGCGTCGAAGGAGCGCGAGCCCGATAGCCACTGCACGGCGAGCCAGGCAGCTGCGATCAGTGCGAGCGCGCCAATCGCCACCGGCAGGGTCCAGCGCGGCAGCCTGGATCTGAGCCGCGCAGAGCCAATGATCTGATCCTGACCGGAGGTATCGGGCAACATGGGCTCTGACATTGCACACGTCATGCCACATGCAAGTCATTGATTCCGCGCGTGCCATGCCGCGGATTGCGATGTCCGCACTGTCCGCGGACACGGTCCGGACACTTTGCAGCGGTCAATGCGGACCGGCTCAATCGCGCCGGCGCAGCTCCAGCACGCGCAGCGATGAGGTCTGCGTCTCTGCCGTGGTGTCGCTCCTGCGAGCGCCTTCCAGCAGTGGCGCCAGCTCTTCGGCGGCTTGCGGACGACCCATGAGATAGCCCTGCGCGCAGTCGCATCCCAGTTCTGCCAGAACACGCCACTGTGCTTCCTGCTCCACGCCCTCGGCCACCGTGCGAAGCCCCAGGCCATGCGCCAGCTCGATGATGGCGCGGATCACCGCCACGTGATCTGCGCCATCGGTCACGCGGCGCACGAAGGATTGATCGATTTTCAGTTCGTCGGCTGCCAGCTCGCGCAGCTGCGACAATGAAGAATAGCCCGTACCGAAATCGTCGATGGAGAAGCGTACGCCAGCGATGCGCAGCAGTTCGATGTTGCGCCGGGCGATCTCCGGTTCGTGCAGCAGCACGCTCTCGGTGATTTCCAGCGTCAGGGATCCCGGTGCGATCTGCGTGGCGCGCAGGGCTTCGAGAATGAATTGCAGCATGCGCGGGTCGAGGATGTCGGCAGCGGAGAGATTCACTGCCATGTCTATATGCAGTCCCTGCCGCTGCCAGGTCGACAGTTGCAGCAGCGCCGTATGCAGCACCCAGTGCGTGAGCGCGCCGGAAGCGCCGGTGCGTTCAGCAATGGGCACGAATTCGGCCGGTGAGATGGTACCGAATTCCGGGTGCTTCCAGCGCACAAGCGCTTCAAAGCCGGTGACACCACGATCCGCCATGCGGAACTTTGGCTGGTAGTGCAGATAAAGCTGACCGGCCTGCAATGCCTGCGGGAGGTCAGCGCCCACCTGCAGGCGGCGACGCTGTGCTTCGTCACTGGCACGCTCGAACAATGCATAGGGTTGCTTCTGCAGAACGGCCGTTTCCACTGCAGCCTCGACACAGCGCAGCAGCTCGCTCGCATTGCTGCCATGTCGCGGCGCCACGGCGACGCCCAGCACCACCGCGGCCTGCAGGTTGATGCCCGCCGTGGCCAGCGGTGTCTGCGAGCGTTCGCGCACCTGCGTAGCCAGCCCCACCAGGTCCTCGTCCTGCATCGGGCAGACCGCGACCAGGAAGTGCGAGGAGTCGATGCGGGCAACGAGGCCACCGTTGTCGCTCCAGTGTTCCAGGCAGCGCGCCAGATGCCACACCAGTTGCTCGCCGATCTCGTATCCCAGGCTGGCGGAAATCTCCTGCAGATTCGTCACCGCGATGCGCACGATGCCGATGCGTGCGCGTGGCATGGCCTGCTGTTGCGCCGTGATCCATTCCTCCGCATAGAGGCGATTGGGCAGGCCCGTGGCGCCATCATGCCGCGCCATGTGCATGAGCCGCGATTCGCGATCGGCGATGCCGCTCTGCATGCTGTTGAAGGCCTGCGCAAGATTCTCCAGTTCGCGACCGCCGGAGCCGGCGACGCCCTGCGAGTAGTCACCCGCCGCGATGCGCAGCGCGCCGTCGGCCAGCTTCTGCACGGGACGCGCCGCAGTACGGCCAAGATAGATGCCGGCGACCACCGCGGCTGCAAGCGTGGCACCGATGATCAGACCCAGGTTCAGCGCCAGCTGCCGATACGGCGCCATCACCTCGTGCATGGGCTTGAACAGCGCAATGTCCAGCGATGGGCTGGTCGTGGACAGATGCACTGCGGTGGTGAGGTAGTCCATGTCGGCGAGAGCCACCACGGCCGGCGAGGCGTGCAGCGGTTCGCGCACCGTCACATTGGATTCGAGCAGCGCGGGCACCGTACCGGCACGTGCACGCTGCGCACCTTCCGGACCGGTCAGGAACACCACATCGACGCCGACCAGATCGCGCAGCTCCTGAGCGAGGCGCACATCCACCGAGAAGCCCAGCACGATGCGGGCGATCTCATCCGGCGCGAGCACGGGCGCCATGAACACCTGGTACACGCCATTGGGCGCAACGATGAAGCGCGCCTTGCCATCGCCCTCCGTCTGTTCTGCACTTGCATCCAGCGCCGCGATCAGTGTTGGATCAACGGCCGCGCCCTCGCCGCGCGCGATCACCTTGCCGTCCAGATCCAGAGCCAGTGTCAGGTCCGCTCCGATACGCGCGGCATGATTGGACAGCGCCGATGCCACCGTGGGTTTGTCACCGGTGCCCACGGCCTCTTTCAGCCCATAGTCCGCGGCCAGCACAGCCACCGCACTGGCGAGCAGCCGTTCCCGGTATTGGAGCTGCAGGCTGGCGATGTGCGCACCGGCCACCAGCTGCGCATCGGCCCGCTCGCGCACGGCGCTGGAAGTGCGCGCCAGCGCCGTGAACAGCGTCACGGTCTCGGCGCTCACGACGAGGCCGATCAGCAGGATGAGAAGTCGATTGCGAAAGCTGAGCATGGCGTGCGCTTCAATATGCAGCGTAAATCCTAGAGCCGACCCGCCTTATTCGCGATCTGTAAAGCCTGGAAATGCGACCTGTATTCCACACATTCCTGGCACTTCTGGCCCCCGCGGCGCTGGCGGCTCCCTTGCAGCTGCAATTCGTCGGCGTGGACGGGAAAGGCATCGCCGCCACCGTCGTGACGCTGCGCAGCACGGACGCCGCGCGTCCTGTTGCAAAGCCCACCGCGGCCGTCATGGATCAGGTCGACCGGCAGTTCGTGCCGCATGTGCTGGTGATCCCGCTGGGATCGCAGGTGGTGTTCCCGAACAGCGATTCGGTCGCCCACCAGGTGTATTCATTTTCGCCGGCCAACAAATTCCAGCTGCCGCTGTATCGCGGCAAGCCGCCTCCGCCCGTGCTCTTCGGCCGCGAAGGCCTGGTCACACTGGGATGCAACATCCACGACCAGATGCGTGCCTATGTGTACGTCGTGCAGGCGCAGTACTTCGGTCGCACCGACGCCGAGGGTTCGTGGTCCGTCGCCGACGTCGAGCCTGGCGAGTACAAGATCGAGATCTGGCACCCGCTGTCGCGCACAGTCCGGCCGGTGCTCGAACAAACAGTAAAAATCCCTGCCAATGGCGCGCGCCTCACGCTGCGTGCCGCGGCACCACTGCGGCTGCGCAGTGAGTCGCAGCTGCCCTCGAACTGGGATGTGTACTGATGAACAACCGCACGGTGCGTACCATCGAGCAGGCCATCGTCATCGCGGGCGCCATCGCCGGATTGCTGTTTGGCGCGACGGCCCACGCCGAGATCGAAGCCAGCCTGGACCTGCGCCTGGTTTCCTCCGACGGCCGCAACAGCTTTCTCGACGGCGGCTTCGGCAAGCTGCGCTACGACAATGATGACGATGGTCTGCAGCTCGGTCGCGCGCGACTCGCCGGACGCTGGGCAATCGGCGGCGACTGGCACGCCAACATCGACCTGTCGGCCTGGAGCCTGCACGATCACAATGCCATCGACGTCACCGAAGGCTGGCTCGAGTGGCGGCCCGTGCCCACTTCGGCGTGGAAGTCGAATCTGAAGATCGGCGCGTTCTATCCGCCCATCTCGCTGGAACATCGCGCGCCCGGCTGGACCAATCCCTACACCATCAGCAGCTCGGCGCTGAACACCTGGGTGGGTGAGGAGCTGCGCACCATCGGCATCGCCTATGAACTGGAGCATCTGGGCACGGCTGAAGGCGGCCGGCTGGATTACGGCGTCGAGGCCGCGGTGTTTGGCTGGAACGATCCGGCCGGCGTGGAGATGGCACTGCGCGGCTGGTCACTGAACGATCGGCAGACGCCGCTGTTCGGTCGCATTGGCACCTATGCCTATGGCGGACGCCAGCAACGCGTGATTTTTTCCGAAATCGATCATCGCCCCGGTTACCACGTCAGTGGTTACGCCCGCTGGGATGGGAACCTGGAGCTGCGCGCACTGCACTACGACAATCGCGGCGATCCGGAGGTGTACAAGGAATCCATCGAGGATTACGCCTGGGATACGCACTTCAACTCGGCCGGCCTGCGTTACGACGGCGGGCGCGGCACCACCGTCATCGCACAGTGGCTCGATGGGGATACCGCAGCCGATGACGATCCCACCATGCGCTGGACCTTCAACACCAAGTTCGTGCTGCTGGCGCAGGGCTTCGGCAGGCACCGCCTCTCAGCGCGCTACGACGAATTCCGTGTGCGCCAGACGGTGGGTTCGAATCCCGCGCGGCTGTCGCGTGAGAATGGCAATGCATGGACGCTGGGATGGAGCTGGGCCGTGCACGAACACGTCGATGTGATGACCGAATGGCTGCGCATCGACAGCCTGCACAGCGCGCGCGCCGCGCTGGGGGAAGCACCCAAGGCGATTGAACACAGCCTGCAGCTGTCGCTGCGGCTTTCGCTGTAGCTCGCCGGGATCAGTGGCACTCGAATTCGGTGTCTCCCACTGGCTTGCAGTGCAGGCCCCAGCCGGCCTTGCGCCAGTAGTCCACTAGTCCGAGCTTGCGCACCAGGTTTTTGAACTCCGGCAGCGCGCGGACGTCCTTCATCAGCGGCTGCCACAGCATGGGCAGCAGCCAGTGCGCGCGCCCCGATTCATACAGGCTCATCTTCTGGAAGCGTTCCAGCGTCTGCGCCGCATCACCAAAGTGCGCGTTCCACATGGCCAGATCGAGTTGCGAGAACACATTCAAGTCGTCTTGCT
>DATNCK010000454.1:0-20152 GCA_035571575.1 Steroidobacteraceae bacterium
CTTCTTCTCGTTCCTGTCGGGGTTTGCCAATACCTACGAGCAGCTGATGATCGTGCGCACGCTGCAGGGATTGGGATTCGGCGCCGAGTGGGCCGTGGGCGCCGTGCTGCTGGGCGAGATCATCGCGCCACAGCATCGCGGCAGGGCCGTGGGCACCGTGCAGAGCGCCGCACCCATCGGCACCGGAATCGCGGCGCTGCTTGCAGGACCGCTGGTCGCGGCACTGCCAGCAGAATATGGCTGGCGCGTGGTGTTCTGGATTGGAATATTGCCGGCGCTGCTGGTGTTCTTCGTACGGCGTGCGGACGATGACTCCGACGTCTATCTGCAGACCCGCAAGCGCCTGCAGGCAGAGAAGCGCAGCGTGCACATGCTGGCCATCTTCTCCCCGCAGATGCTGCGCATCACGCTGCTGGCCGCGCTGCTGGCGATCGGGATCCAGGGTGCTGCCTATTCGGTCAGCAACTATCTGAGCGTTTTCCTGCAGAAGGAGCGCGGCCTGTCTGCGAGCGTGGCGGGCATCTACATCCTGATCAACAGTACCGGTGGCTTCTTCGGTGCCCAGGTCAACGCCTACTTCAGCGACCGCCTGGGCCGCCGCGCGATGTTCCGGTTCTTCGGTGTGGGTTTCGTCGGCATGGCGAGCTTCTATCTGCTCGCGCCGCTTGGCAGCTCCGCCTGGACGCTGCTGCCGGTGGGCATGGTGTACGGCTTCTTCCAGTTCGGCCTGTACGCTTCCTTCGGGCCATACTTCACCGAACTGTTCCCTACTGAAATCCGCGGTTCGGGGCAATCCTTTGCCTACAACCTGGGTCGCGCGATGAGCGGACTGGTCTTCACCATGCCGGTCGCGCTCATCGCACAGCACTACATGGTCAGCATCAGCGTCGGTATGCTCGTGATGGCGCTTTCCGGCATCGTACTGGCGATCGTCGCCGTGCTGATGCTGCCGGAAACCGCCGGCCGCGATCTGCGCGAACCGCTGCAGCCTTAGGAATCGACATGTCACGTTCGGTCATTGTTACCTGCGCCGTCACCGGCTCCATCCACACGCCGAGCCAGTCACCCTACCTGCCGCTGACGCCGGCGCAGATCATCGAGGAATCCGTCGCAGCAGCGCAGGCCGGCGCAGCCGTGCTGCATCTGCATGCGCGTGACCCGGTCGATGGCCGTCCGACCGCAGATCCTGAAGTGTTCATGCAGTTCCTGCCGCAGATCCGTGCCCGCTGCAACGCCATCATCAACATCACCACCGGCGGCGGGCCAGGCATGACGCTGGAAGAGCGGCTGGTGGCGCCGGAGCGCGTCAGTCCGGAAATGACTTCGCTGAATCTTGGCACGATGAACTTCGCCGGCTTCATGGCGTTGGAGAAGCTGCCGAAACTGCAGCATCAATGGGAAGAGGACTACAGGAAAATCGCGCGCACTCACGTGTTTCGCAATACCTTCGAAGACATCGACACGGTGATGGTGCGGCTGGGCGAAGGTCACGGCGTGCGTTTCGAGTTCGAGTGCTACGACGTGGGCCAGCTCTACAACCTCGCCATCGCGCTGGAGAAGCGCGACTATGCGCCGCCGTTGTTCATCCAGTTCGTGCAGGGCATTCCCGGCGGCATCGCGGCCGAAGCCGATCATCTGCTGCACCTGGTGCGCACGGCGCAGCGGCTGTTCGGCAACGATCTGGAATGGTCGGTGCTGGCTGCGGGCCGGCACCAGATGGCCATGTGCACGCATGCCGCGCTGCTCGGCGGCAATGTGCGGGTGGGACTGGAAGACAGTCTCTACATCGGCCGCGGCGAAATGGCGAAATCCAACGCGGATCAGGTGGCGAAGATATGTCGCATCCTGCGCGAACTGTCGCTGGACATCGCAACTCCCGAGCAGGCCCGGGCTCGTCTTAAACTAAAGGGCGCCGACCGCATCCGGTTGTAGCTGCCGCTTATCAATATCACTGGATTAGAAGCCATGTACGAAGCCTACGATCCCCGCTCCCAGCTCAGCCCGCAGGCCGCCGCCGCGACTCCCGCGCCCGCCGGTTTCGCTGCTGCCGAGTACGTGAAATTCCACGACCTGCCGCCGGGCGAGCAGAACGCGCTCGCGCGCACCTGGTACGGCCGCGGCCAGAACATGACCGTGAGCTACTCCGAGTGCCAGCCCGGCGCACAGTTCGCGCGCAGTGGCCAGGTGGATGAATACATGCTGGTGCTGCCCGAAGCGGGAGAGGGCGCCGTCATCGAGGCGGGCAGCGAACGTGTCGAGGTGCCGGGTTTCTCCCTGGCTATCGTGCCTCCGGGCGACAGCCGCGTGACCATGCGACAGAAGGGCTTGTTGATCCGCGTGATCTCCACGCGCAATGCCGACGTGGCGGCTCTGGCCTCGAATGCCGCGGCCTATGCCCATCAGCATCCGAACATTCCGCCGTTCCAGGAGTGGCCGGCGCCTCCCGGCGGCTACCGCATCCGTCACTACAGTCTGGATGTGCCGGCCAAGCCGGGCCGCTTCGGCCGCATCTTTCGCTGCACCACCATGATGGTCAACATGCTGCCCTTCGAGCCGGCGCCGCGTGATACAGCAAAGCTCTCGCCGCATCATCACGATGACTTCGAACAGTGCTCGCTGGCGATCCAGGGTGCCTTCACGCATCACATCCGCTGGCCCTGGGTGGCGAATCAGCAATACTGGCGCAACGATGATCACGAGCATTGCCCTGCGCCCTCCATTGCGGTGATTCCGCCGCCGGCCATCCATACTTCAGCGGCCACTGAAACCAGCGGCAACCAGTTGGTGGACATCTTCTCGCCGCCACGCTTGGATTTCTCGAAGCAGGCTGGCTGGGTGCTGAATGCCGACGAATATCCGATGGCGGGAGTCTGATGCATGAGCGCGCAGCCGCACATCGATCCTCCCGTGGTCGACGCGCATGCGCACATATTCACGCCGGAGATGCCACTGGCTGACTCGGCGTGGATGAGGCCCGACTACCCGTTCACGGCCGAGGATTACCTGCGCGTGCTCGATGCGCACGGCGTGCACTTCGGCGTCATCGCCGGCATCAGCATCTATGGGCAGTACAACGACTACATGATCGAGGCATTGCGACGCAGCCCGCGGCTGCGTGGCACTGTCAACATCGATCCCACCACCGACCGCTACACGCTCGAGCGCATGAAGGCCGATGGCGTGGTGGGCGTACGATTGCAGTTGTCGCGTCGCCGCGAGCTGCCTGATCTGGCCGGCGAGAGCTACCGACTGCTGCTGCGGCGGGTCGCCGACCTGAACTGGCATGTCCATCTGGCGGTGGAGGGTCCGCAGCTGCCCGTGGTGCTGCGCCAGCTCGAAGCCAGCCCTGCGCGCATCGTTCTGGATCATTTCGGACACCCGGATCCCGTCAGCGGTCTCGCCGGCGATGGGTTTCAGGCTCTGTTGCGATCTGTGGCCAGGGGCCGAACCTGGGTGAAGCTTTCCGCGGGCTACCGCCTCACATGGCAGAGCCAGGGAGCCGGCACTCCCGACCCGATTGCGATGCAGCTCGCCCAACAGACCGCCGAGAAGTTGTTGCAGGAAGCGGGCTCAGAACGTCTTTTGTGGGGCAGCGACTGCCCCTTCGTCGGCCATGAATCCAGCCTTACCTATGCCGACGCGCTGACCAGCTTCGCGCAGTGGGTGCCGTCGGCGCAGGCGCGCAGGCGCATCGGCGATACGGCACTGAAGCTGTACTTCGCATGAACTTTCGTGAGCGCCTGCGGACGCGAGCGCCGCTGCTGGGTACCTTCATCAAGACCCCGGTCCCGCATCCGGTTGAAATCATGGGCGCGGTGGGTTTCGACTTCGTGGTCATCGATCAGGAGCATGCGCCCTTCGATCGTGTCGATGTCGATACTCTGATACTCGCAGGCCGTGCCGCCGGTATCGCGGTACTGGTGCGCGTGCCGGGCAGCGAAGCCCGCGACATCCTGCCCGTGCTCGACTGCGGCGCACAGGGTGTGCTCGTGCCGCATGTCGGCAGCCGCGCGAAAGCGCAGGATGTGGTGGCCGAGGCGCGTTATCGAGGTGGGCGGCGGGGCTTCACCAATTCCTCGCGTGCCGGGCGCTACGGCGCCGCCGGGTTCCAGGAGCATGTGGTCGCGGGTGATGCGCAGACCGCCGTGCTTGCAATGATCGAGGATGTGGGCGCGCTGGAAGTCCTGACGGAAATCGTTGCAGTGCAGGGACTGGATGCGGTGTTCATCGGCCGCGGCGATCTGTCGATCGCCCTCGGCGTGGACAGTCCCGCCGCACCGGCGGTAGTTGCCGCTACGGAAAAGATTGCTGCGGCGGCCCGCGGAGCCGGCGTGGCGCTGTGCGCGCATGTCGATCGCATGGACTCGCCGGATGTCGCCTGGCTGCTTTCGCTGGGCGTCACCGCTTTCATCGTGGCATCAGATCAGGGACTGATGCGCCGCGCGGCGTTGCAGACGGTGGCAGCTTTTCGCGCCCTTTCGCCCGGCTAGGCTCTTGCGGCTGCGGTCTACAGCACCTGGGTTTCGCCGTGGCTGTCCGGATTATCTGCGCCGGAAGGCGGTGACAGTGCGCTGGTCTGACCGCTGCTTCCGCTGCGCTCATCGATGTAGATCAGGTCATGCCGGCCGATGGAGATCACATCGCCATCATTCAGGTTGTGGCGCCGCACCCGCTTGGATTTCACCATGATGCCGTTGGTGCTGTTCAGATCCTCGACGATGCAGGCATTGGGCTTGGTGACGATCTGGCAGTGGTGCCGGCTCACGAAGCGGCTGTCGATCTGCAGATCGTTGTCCGGTGTGCGCCCGACGATGGTGCGGCCGGGTCGCAACGGCAGCTCGCCGATGGTGTGGCCGTCGGTGACCACTACCAGCTTGGCCAGTGGCGGCTCTGGCACAGCCTCATTGGTTGCGGTATCGCCGGAACCTACATAGAGCTCTGGCGCCTGCCGCGTGGTGCCCATGCCACGGAACCGGCCGGTGGTGCTGACATCGCCGAGTTCGGCGGTGCGGTTCGCGGCTCGTTCCGAAAACTCCGGCCACTGCAGTTCAGCGATGGCCGACTTCACATCATCCCGGAGCACATGATCGCGATCCGCCGTATAGGCCGCCATCATCGCGGTTTCGCACAGCGTGTTGATCAAGCGCGGCACGCCTCCCGAATAACGGTAGATCAGGGGAAAAGTGCCCTCTTCGAAGATCTCCCGCCCGCCGGAGCCGGCCACTTCAAGGCGGTGCCGGACGTAGGCCTTGCTGTCCTCCTCCGACAGCGCGGTGAGGTGAAAGCGCAGGCGCACGCGTTGTGCCAGCTGCACCAGCTCCGGTGAATCGAGTTTGGCGCTGAGTTCGGGCTGACCGGCCAGGATGATGCGCAGCACCTTGTCCTTGGTGGTTTCCACGCCGGAGAGCATGCGCACCTCCTCCAGCGTGCGCAAAGACAGGTTCTGCGCCTCATCGATGATCAGCATCACCTTGCGGCCGGCGCTGTACTGCTCGATGAGGAAGTTGTTCAGGGTGGAGATGAGCTCGGCCTTCTTCATGCGGAAAGGCGAGAAGCCGAACTGCACCAGCACTGCCTGCAGGAATTCCACTGCGGAAACCTGCGTCTGGTTGATCTGCGCGACGACGACGTCCTTTTCCAGCTCGCTCAGGAAGGTTTCGATCAGCGTGGTCTTGCCCGACCCGATCTCGCCGGTGATCACCACGAACCCGTCCGTGAACCAGACGGTGGATTCCATGTACGCCTTGGCGCGGGCGTGGTTCTTGGAGAGGTAAAGGAATTCCGGATCGGGGGTGAGCCGAAATGGGAGTTCCCGCAGTCTGAACATGTCCGTGTACATGACTGTTCAAATCTTACGGGAATCAATCCGTCGTAGCAGGCGCTTGGCCCGCAAATCCGCGGCCCGGGCAGTTGATTCTACAAAAGTCAGGTGCCCCAGCTTGCGCCCCGGGCGGGGTGATTTGCCGTAATCATGCAGATGAAGCCCAGGCTCCTTCAGCAGCAGCCCGCGGTCCGGCATCTGGCCGATCAGGTTGAGCATGGCAGAGTGGCCCCTGGCCCCTGTGTCACCCAGCGGCAGGCCGCAGATCGCGCGCAGGTGGTTCTCGAACTGGCTGGTATGCGCGCCCTCAATGGTCCAGTGACCGGAGTTGTGCACGCGCGGCGCCATCTCGTTGGCCAGCAGCTGACCCCGCTGCACGAAGAATTCGATGGCCAGCACGCCGACATAGTCGAAGTGCTCCATCACTTTCTTGATGGTGCCGCGCGCGGTACGTTCCAGCGTGCCGGCCTTCCACGGCGCACGCGTCAACCGCAGGATGCCATCGCGGTGCAGGTTGCGATTCAGCGGGTACATGGCGAATTCGCCGCTCAGACTGCGTACGCCGATGGCCGAGACTTCGTAGTCGAAGGGCACCATGGCCTCGTACAGAAGCGGGGCACTGCCCAGCTTCTGCCACGCCGTTTCGATGTCGGCAGCGCGGCGGATGACCTGCTGTCCCTTGCCGTCGTATCCCAGTCTGCGGGTCTTCAGCACGCCAGGCAGACCGATTTCGGCCGCGGCGCGCGCGAGGTCGGCAAGGCTGTCCACCGCGCGGTTGCGGTTCGTCGGAATACGCAGCCGCGCAAACAATTCCTTCTCCAGCAGGCGATCCTGCGCGGTGGCCAGCGCCAGTTGCGGTGGCGCGATGCGGGTGCCGGCTGCCAGTCGCTGCAATGCTTCGGCCGGGACATTTTCCCAGTCGAAGGTGACTACGTCGCAGCGCGCGGCCAGTTCGTCCAGCAGTTTGGGAGCGGTGAATTCGCCGCACAACGAGGGCGCGACCTGGTGCGCTGGCGTTCCCGGCTCGCGATCCAGGAACAGGAAATCCATGCCCAGTGGATAGCCCGCCAGCGCCAGCATGCGACCCAGCTGACCGGCGCCGAGCACGCCGATGGTCATGGGCTCTGGCGCGGATCCGGTCGAGCCAGCACCGCTTCTGTCTGCGACTGCCGGAAGCGCGTGAGTGCCGCTGCCACCGGGGGATCGCCCAGTGCGACGATGGCCGCCGCAAACAGCGCCGCATTGGCCGCACCGGCGGCCCCGATGGCGAAGGTGGCCACAGGCACACCGCGTGGCATCTGCACGATCGAGAGCAGTGAATCCATGCCGTTGAGCGCCTTGCTGGCAACCGGAACGCCCAGCACCGGCACACGGGTCTTGGCGGCCGTCATGCCGGGCAGGTGAGCTGCACCGCCGGCGCCGGCGATGATGGCTTTCAGGCCGCGTGCTTCGGCCGCAGCGGCGTACTCGAACAACAGGTCGGGTGTGCGATGCGCGGAGACCACGCGCACTTCATGCGCGATGCCCAGCTGCTCCAGCAGTTCGGCGGCGGGCTGCAGCGTCTCCCAATCCGAAGCCGAGCCCATGATGATGCCGACCAGTGCAGTCATTTACGAAGTCTAGCACGCGACTTATGGGCATCGATCTGGGCGGCCATGGCCGCTTCTATCGCGTCCACGTCCTCATCGCGCATCAGTTTGCCGATGTACTGGAATTGCCGCGCCAGCGCGCCGCGGCTGGTGAGTCGCAGTGCCTCGGCGATGGCCTCCCGCAGTGTCTCGCTGAGCGGCAGTTCTGCACGCTCCGGCGCGCGCATTTCCACCAGTCGCTTGCCGAGATCCTGCAGCGCCAGGGCGGCGCGTTTGCGCGCGCTCTTGCTGGGCGGTAAACCCGCGTCGTCCTCGTATTCCGTCATACCGTACAATTATGGCTTATGTCCCAGGCCATAGATGGGTCCCGAATACCTGAACTCGCCGATGTGGTGGCGATGGCCCTGGCCGAGGCGCGCGCCGCTGGCGCCACACAGGCCGAAGCCGACTGCAGCCTGCAGCAGGGACTGAACGTCACCGTACGGCTGGGCGAGGTCGAAACCATCGAATACCAGCGCGACCGCGCGCTGGGCATCACGGTGTATTTCAACGGCGCCAAGGGCTCGGCCAGCAGTGCCGACCTGCGGCCGGCCGCGGTGCGCGAAATGGTGGCCAAGGCCTGCGCCATCGCCCGTCATACATCGCGCGATGAATACGCCGGTCTCGCCGATCCGGGCGACATGGCGCGCGACATCCCCAACCTCGACCTGTATCACCCCTGGGATCTGACGCCGGAACAGGCCATCGAGATCGCCCGTGCCTGCGAGGCCGAAGGTCGCGCGGTGGATCCGCGGCTGACCAATTCAGAGGGCGCTTCGGTCTCCACGCATCGTGGTGTGCGCGTCTACGGCAATTCGCATGGCTTCCTGGCCGGCTATCCGAGCAGCAGCCACAGCCTGAGCTGCGTGCTGCTGGCGCAGGAAGGCGACGACATGCAGCGCGACTACTGGTATTCGGCGGCGCGCGTGCCGGAGGAGCTCGACAGCGTGGCCGTGGTGGGAAAGCGTGCCGGTGAGCGCGCCGTGGCGCGACTGGGCGCGCGACAGCTCTCCACGCGCAAGGCGCCGGTGCTGTTCGCTGCCGACATGGCGCGTGGCTTCTTCGGACATCTGGTGTCGGCGGTGCGCGGCTCCAGCCAGTACCGCAAATCCTCGTTCCTGCTGGATGCTGCCGGCGAACAGATTCTGCCTTCGTTCGTGCAGATGCATGAACGGCCGCATCTGCAGCGCGCGCTGGCCAGCAGTCCCTTCGACGCCGAGGGTGTGACCACTCGCGATCGCGAACTGGTGCGGGGCGGTGTGCTGCAGGGCTATGTGCTGGGCAGCTACTCCGCGCGCAAGCTCGGCCTGCATACCACCGGCAATGCGGGCGGCATCCACAACCTGCTGGTCGAAAGCAGCCAGGGGCTCCTCGATCAGGCCGGATTGCTGCGCGAACTGGGGCGTGGTCTGTACGTCACCGAGATGATGGGTCAGGGCGTCAACGGCGTCACCGGAGACTACTCGCGCGGCGCCTCGGGATTCTGGGTGGAGAACGGCGAACTGGCTTACCCGGTGCACGAGGTGACCATTGCCGGCAATCTGCGCGACATGTACCAGGGCGTGCGGGCGCTGGGCTCCGATGTCGACACGCATGGTGCGATACGTACCGGCAGCGTGCTGATTGATGAAGTGACCGTAGCAGGGTCGTAAGGCTTTGCCCCCTGGCTTGCCCGCGGCGTAAGCCTGTCGCTGGCAGTCAGCCGTGCGAACCCTGCTGTGCTCTGGCGGCGGGCGCGACTTCTTCCGTTTCAGTGATCAGATCCGCCAGCGTGCGATCGCCGCAGGCCGAATGCCAGGCCTGTTCGATGGCCTGCTGCAATTGCCGCACACCGGGTGCGTAGGGGCGCGCGTAGGGCTCATGTCCGGTGCTGCGCGACCGCGCGCAGCCGATGATCTGCGTCAGCCGGATGCCGCTGATCTCGCGCGCCGGAAACAGTCGCCCTTCATCGGATTGCACCAGCAGCCCGGCATGCTCCAGCTGCTCGGTCATGTCCGCGATGGTGGCGCCGGGCAAGGCCAGTGTGCGCGCGATCTGGTCCACGCTGCAGGGTGGCTCGCCGTTATGGTGCTGCAGCGCCACGCGCGCCATGATTTCCAGTGCCAGACGTTCACGCTCGCGGTTCGACAGCTTGAGCGGGCTGTGACCCAGGCGCAGGTTTTGCGGATTCTGCAGATAGAAAGCCAGCTGCGCGCCGGCCAGTAGAATCAGCCATCCCAGGTAGGTCCAGACGAATACCGCGACAATGGCGGCGAAGCCCGCGTAAACCAGCGTGAGCCGCGAGGTGTACAGCACCATGGCCGTGAAGGCCTTGCCGATGGCCGCCCATGAGATGCCAGCGGCCAGTCCACCGACCAGTGCCGGCACCAGGCGCACTTTGGTGTTCGGCATCAGGATGTAGATGGCAGTGAACAATCCGGTGACCAGCGCATAGGGCGCGAGCCCAATCGCCGCCTTGACCAGTGGCGCGACCGATGCGCCGTGGCCGGCAACGCTGTCGAAGGCCAGCTTGGAAAAACCGATCACCGCAGCGATGACAATCGGGCCGACGATCAGCAGCGCCGCGAATTCGATCATCCGGCGTGCGATGCTGCGCGCCCGCTGCACTCGCCACACGAAGTTCAGGCTGTCCTCGATCTTCTTCACCGTGCCGACCAGAGTCCATAACAGCAGCGCGAAGCCCACCACGCCCACCAGACCGCCGCTGACGTTCTCGGCGAACTGCATCAGCCGGTGCGTGATCTCAGGGCCAGCCGCGCCCACGGGACGGAAAAAATCCAGCAGCACGGGTTCCAGCTCGCGGTGCGCGCCGATGGCCTTCAGCAGCCCGAAGCTGAGCGCGATCAGTGGAATCAATGCCAGCAGCGTGGTGTACACCAGGCCGGTGGCGCGCAGCGTCAATTCGCCGCCGAGCAGATCGCGCAGGATGGCATAGGGGTATCGCAGCACGCGCAGTGCGCGGGCTCCCAGGCCATCGCCCAGCGTGTGTGTGCCGAACAGCGCCCGGTCCAGCAGGTGCCAGAGTTTCTGCCACAGCGACACACCGTCCGCCATGTGGGTTATTCCGTGACCGGACCGGTGAGGCGTCTGAGCGCCTCCGCATATTGCGCTGCCGTCTTCTCGATGACCTCCGGGGGCAGCCGCGGGCCCGGCGCGCGCTTGTTCCAGTCCAGCGTTTCCAGGTAATCACGCACGATCTGCTTGTCGAAACTGGGCGGACTGATGCCCACCCGGTACTGGTCAGCGGGCCAGAAGCGGGAAGAATCCGGCGTAAGCACTTCGTCGATGAGTACCAGCTCGCCATCTGGCGCCAGGCCGAACTCGAACTTCGTGTCAGCGATGATGATGCCGCGCCGCGCGGCATGCGCGGCGGCGAAGTGGTACAGCGCGAGCGCCGTATCGCGCACCAGTACCGCCAGATCGTCACCGATGCGACGGGCCGCCTCATCGAAGGAGATGTTCTCGTCGTGATCGCCCACCGCGGCTTTGGTGGCCGGGGTGAAAATCGCCTGCGGCAGGCACTGCGCCTGCTGCAGCCCGGCAGGAAGTCGGATGCCGCAGACGGCGCCGGTGGACTGGTAGTCCTTCCAGCCGGAACCGATCAGGTAGCCCCGGACAACTGCTTCGATAGGCAGCGCCTTCAGGCGTCGTGCTACCACGCTGCGGCCCTCGACCTGCGCAAGCTCGGCCGGATCGGGCAGCACTTCGGACAGCGGTCGCGCGAGCAAATGGTTCGGAACAATATGTTGCGTGCGCTCGAACCAGAAATTCGAGACGCTGTTGAGGATCCTGCCCTTGCCCGGGATGGGATCGGGCAGTATTACGTCGAAGGCCGAGAGCCGATCAGTTGCCACGATCAGCAGGCTGGCGTCGTCGATGGCGTAGACGTCGCGCACCTTACCGCGATGCACGCGGGTAAGGCTCTTGAGGTTCGATTCGTGCAAGCTCGACGGTGGCGTGTTCAAGCTTGCTACCATAAACGATATGCGGTGGACGGGAAAACTCATCGGCGGTGCGTTGGGCGCCTTCCTGGGCCCGGTCGGGGCGGCCGTGGGTCTTGCACTTGGACATCAGTTCGATGTCAGCAAGGCGCCGGACACCGCGCTGCCACCTGCCGGCCAGTTTTTCCGCAGCACTTTCCGTGTGATGGGTTATGTGGCCAAGGCCGACGGTCGGGTGACTGAGCGCGAGATCGAGGCGGCCCGCTCCGTCATGCGGTCGTTGCTGCTGGACGCTGGACAGGTGCGCAGCGCGATTGCTTTTTTCACCTCGGGCAAGCAGGCCGGATTCGATCTGGACACCGAATTGGCGCAGCTGCGAGCTTCCTCACGGATGCAGCCTGAGATCCTGCGCGTGTTCCTGGAGATCCAGTTGCGCTTTGCGCTGGCCGGCAGTGACATGGCGGGCGCCACGCGCACCCGTGTGGCTCGGGTCGCGCAAGGTATCGGTGTGGACCCGCAACTGCTCGCGCGCATGGAGGCGGCATTCCGCAGCGGCGATGCGCGCGCCACGGTGGCTGGCGCCGCGGCCGCGCTGGATGCGCGCATCGCCGGAGCGTACCGCATGCTGGAAGTGGATCCCGACACCAGCGACGAAGAGCTGGTGCTGGCCTATCGACGCCTGATGAGCCGTCATCATCCGGACAAACTCAGGGCCAACGGCCTGCCGGACTCCATGCTCGAACATGCCAAGCAGCGCACCCAGGCCATCCGCGAAGCCTACGAGCTGCTGCGCGAGCGCCGTGGGCTGTCGTGATCGAAGCGCAGCGATACGCTGGTATCCTCAACGCATGATCGAAGATGCCCAGGATACAGTGCGGTCATGAATACACCCTGGATAGCGCCATCCATCCTGTCCGCGAACTTCGCCCGGCTGGGTGAGGATGTGGACGCGGTACTTGCCGCTGGCGCGGACATCGTCCACTTCGACGTCATGGACAACCACTATGTGCCGAATC
Organism: Steroidobacteraceae bacterium; assembly: GCA_035571575.1. Lineage (GTDB taxonomy): Bacteria > Pseudomonadota > Gammaproteobacteria > Steroidobacterales > Steroidobacteraceae > ZC4RG30. Next base: position 12,407 of record DATNCK010000454.1, read on the forward strand.
TCACCATCGGCCCCCTGGTGTGCGAGGCCTTGCGCAAGCATGGTGTGAAGGCGCCCATCGACGTGCACCTGATGGTCAAGCCCGTCGATCGCATCATTCCGGACTTCGCCAAGGCGGGCGCATCCATCATCAGTTTCCACCCCGAGGCCAGCGACCACATCGACCGTACGATCGCGCTGATTCACGAGCAGGGATGCCAGGCCGGCCTGGTATTCAATCCGGCCACGCCGCTGGACTACCTGGATCACACGCTGCACCAGCTCGACCTGGTGCTGATCATGTCGGTGAATCCGGGGTTTGGCGGACAGCAGTTCATTCCGGGTGCTCTGACCAAGCTCGCCGAAGTGCGCCGGCGCATCGATGCCAGTGGCCGCCCGGTGCGGCTCGAGATAGATGGCGGAGTGAAGACCGACAACATCGCTGCGATCGCGAAGGCTGGCGCGGACACCTTCGTGGCCGGCTCGGCGATCTTCGGTCAAAGGGATTACGCGGCCACCATCCGGGCGATGCGGGCCGCGATCAAGGGTTAGAGCCTGACCCTAACGAGCGGCCGAAGTGTCCGGCCGCGAGGATTCAATCCTCGTCGTCCTCATCATCGAAATCATCCTCATCGTCTTCGTCATCGAAGCGCGACGCGGGCGCCTTGGCAGGAACAGCCTTGCCGCCAGCGGCCTGCGTGGCCGGTACGATCACCGGCCGGGTCTTCATCTTCGGCCGGGCGTTGAACACCACGATGGTCTTGCCCGTGGCGCGCAGCAGTCCCTGGTCTTCGAGCACCTTCAGAACGCGACCCGCCATTTCACGCGAGCAGCCGACCAGTCTCGACAGTTCCTGCCGCGATACCTTGATCTGCATGCCTTCGGGGTGCGTCATCGCATCCGGCTCGCCGCACAGATCCATGATGGCGTGCGCGACGCGGCCGGTGACATCGACGAAGGCCAGATCGCCCAGCTTGCGGTTGGTGCGATCCAGGCGCGTCGCCAGCTGCGTGGCCAGCTCGAACACCAGGCCCGGCGATTCCGCAGCGATCTGCCGGAAGCGCGGATAAGTCATTTCGGCCAGCTCGCACTGGTTGCGAGTGCGCACCCAGGCGCTGCGCGTGGGTTGATCGTGGAACAGGCCCATCTCACCGAAGAACTGGCCCTTGTTCAGATAGGCCAGCACCATCTCGTTGCCTTCCTCGTCCTCGATCATCACTTCGACCGAGCCGCTGATGATGTAGTAGAGAACGTCGGGCAGGTCGCCGGCGTGGATGATCACGGTCTTCGAGGAGACCGTGCGGATGCGGCAATAACTCAGGAATCGATTGATTGCCGGAATGTCGCTCAGCGGCTTGATGCTGTCTTCCATTGTTATTCTCGTCCGTAGTTTCCCTGTGGCGGACGTTACCGTCCGCCTGATGCCTGTCTTTGTATTACATAACGCACAGTGCAGGCAACCGTGCTCCCCGTGACGCAGTTCGCATCGCGCTATATCCAGCGCGCCGTGGTGGTCATGATCCGTGCGGTAGTTCTCATCAGGTGCTGCACTGGCGTTGGCAATGCCACGCCGCCCGCAGCCTGGGCCAGCTCGCCATGCGAGCGCTCGTCGGCGCGCATCTGTTCGATGATGGCCCGGCTGCGTGTATCGCTCGGCGCGAGCTGTTCCAGATGGCCGTCGAGATGCCGCTCCACCTGCCGCTCGGTTTCTGCCACGAATCCAAGACTGCGCCGGTCACCCGCAAGACCCGCCAGGGCGCCGATGGCAAAAGAGCCTGCATACCAGAGCGGGTCGAGCAGGCTGGGCCGATCGCGCAGCTCCTTCAAGCGCTGTTCGCACCAGGCCAGATGGTCGCTTTCTTCGCGCGCCGCCCGCTCCAGCAGGGCGCGCGTCTCAGGATTGCGGGCGGTGAGTGCCTGCCCGTGATACAGCCCCTGGGCGGCGATTTCCCCGGCATGGTTGACCCGCATCAGGCCAGCAGTATGTCGCCGCTCGGCCTCCTCCAGAGTGGGCGGAGGACCGCCCGGTGTCGGGCGGCTGGCCTGGGCGGGCACCCCCAAAGCGCCCAAAGCCCTGCTGGCTGCGACAAGTAGTTGATCCGTAAAGGATCGAGGAGGCCCCATAGGGCTACTATATATAGCCTTGGGCGGCTGGGGCAGGTCTTGCGCTGCGGGCTTTGCAATGCCCTACAGCGTTGATTACACTCTGCGGCCTTTTTTACGGCGGCTCCCTTTACCAAAGGATCGCCCTCACAGACCCTCCGGAAGTGCTTGAGATGAGTACAACTTTCGTCAAACCCGCCGAAGTCCGAGCCGACTGGTTCGTGGTGAATGCCGATGGCAAAACCCTCGGTCGTCTCGCCACGCAGCTGGCCCATCGCCTGAAGGGCAAGCACAAGGCCGATTACTCGCCGCATGTGGACATGGGCGACAACCTGATCGTGCTGAACGCGGAGAAGATCCACGTCACCGGCGCCAAGCTCACGGACAAGTTCTACCACCAGCACACCGGCTACATGGGCAACCTGAAGTCCATCTCGCTGGGCAAGCTGTTGAAGGAACACCCCGAGCGCGCGCTGGAATTCGCCGTGAAGGGCATGCTGCCGAAGAACACGCTGGGCCGGAAGATGTTCCGCAAACTGCATGTGTTCGCCGGCGGCGAGCATCCGCATTCGGCGCAGCAGCCCAAGGCGCTGGAACTGTAATCGCAACGATTTCGCAGGAATAAACGACACATGGCAGCGACTCAATACGGCACCGGACGACGCAAGACTGCGACCGCCCGCGTATACATGAAGACCGGCACCGGCAAGATCACCGTCAACGACCGTCCGCTGGACGAGTTCTTCGGTCGCGAAACCGGCCGCATGATCGTGCGCCAGCCGCTGCAGCTTGCGCAGGTGGAAGGCCGCTTCGACTTCACCGTGCAGGTGGACGGCGGCGGCATCACCGGCCAGGCCGGCGCCATCCGTCACGGCATCACCCGCGCGCTGATGGAATACGACGAGACGCTGCGTCCGAGCCTGCGCAAGGCTGGCTTCGTTACGCGCGATGCGCGCGAAGTCGAGCGCAAGAAGGTGGGTCGCCGCAAGGCCCGCCGCGGTCCTCAGTACTCGAAGCGTTAAGTTAGACTCCGCTCCGGTTCTGCGCGCACCAGCGCGCCCTGCTCGGTGGCAGTCGGCCTGAATTCACTTCAGGCCGGCGTAAACTGGGAGATCTGCAAAATGGCCGAAGGCCGATTTTGCTTATAGATAATGGGAGATCGTCCAGCGGTAGGACTACGGACTCTGACTCCGTCAACCTAGGTTCGAATCCTAGTCTCCCAACCAATACGTACAGCCACTTGGCCGCGATGCCAGGTGGCTTTTTTTATTTCTGCAACGCGCGTGGCAAGGGTACGAGGGGTGACGCGACTTGGCGGGCGGCCTGAGTTGCGCTGAGTACAATGCGACCATGCAGAGCCTGATGCACCGACTGCGGCGGATCCGCCACTCGATCGCCAGCAGCGGGCTGCGCCGGACGGTCGCTGATCTCACGATCCAGGCGCTGTCGTACACCGCCGCTCAGGATGCCTCATTCGACCGGAAATACGGCACCGACACATCCGGCAGCGTGCAGCCGGACGAACTCGGCATCGACGATCCGGAGCTGCGCGACAAGGCCATCCTGTACCTGGCCTCGCCGCCGCGCGTGACCCGCTGGATGCTCGGGCACACTGGCATCGAATCTGCCGCTTTTAGCTTCGTGGACCTGGGTTGCGGCAAGGGCCGCGTAATCCTGCTCGCCTCCGAACTTTCATTCCTGCGGGTGGTTGGAGTAGAGATCTCGGCGGAGCTGTGCGCGGTGGCGCGCCGCAACGCCACGCTCTATCGCCCGGCATCACGCACCAAGATCGAGGTCTTTAACGCGGACGCTACACAGTTCGAATTCCCGGACACGGACTTGCTGATCCACATGTATCACCCCTTTGACCCCGCGCTGACCGTTCGGGTTTTCGAGCGGCTCGGCCATTCGCTCCGGGAAAAGCCGCGACGGGTGGTTGTCGCATACCTGGTCTATACGGCAGCCGTGCCAGCGGTCGAGGCCGCTTTCGCGCGCATCCCGTGGCTGCGGCGCACGCGCTACGAGCACTCGGTGACGGGCCAGTACGACTGGCTGTTCTACGCAAACGACAGCGACGCGCGCCGTTAGCGACGAGCCCCGTCAACCATTGCGCGCGGTCTTCGCCCAGGAGTCGCGCAGCGTCACTGCGCGATTGAACACGGGCGCACCCACTCTGGAGTCCACCGCGTCGGCGACGAAATAGCCGTGCCGCTCGAACTGGAAATGCTCGCCGGCCCGCGCCTGTTGCAGCGCCGGCTCCAATTGCGCCTGAACGATGCGCTTGGCGTCCGGGTTGATATCAAGCAGGAAGTCGCGATCGCCGGCGCCAGCGTTCGGCACCTTGAACAGGCGATCGTAGAGCCGCACTTCGCTTTGCAGTGCTGCCTCGACTGCCACCCAGTGCACATTGCCCTTGACCTTGTACTGATCCGCGCCGGCTGAACCGGAGTGTGAATCGGGAAAATACCGGCAATGCACGGCGGTCACCCGCCCTGAAGCATCCTGATCAAAGCCCGTGCACTCGACGACATAGCCGTAGCGAAGCCTGACGCGATTTCCCGGATAGAGCCGGAAGTAGCCCTTGATGGGCGTCGCCATGAAGTCCTCGCGCTCGATCCACAGCTCTTTCGCAAACAGCAGCTGACGTGTGCCGAGCTCTGGTTTCTGCGGATGATTGGGCGCTTCGCACTGCTCTGTCTGCCCGACGGGATAGTTGTCGATGATCAGCTTCACCGGGTCGAGCACCCCGATGCGCCGCGGCGCAACCTCATTCAGGTGGTCGCGCACGCAGCCCTCCAGCACGCCCATGTCGATCAGGGATTCCGACTTCGTGACTCCCATTCTCTCCACGAACGTGCGTATGGCCTCTGGAGTAAAGCCGCGGCGGCGAACTCCGGCCAATGTCGGCAGGCGCGGATCGTCCCAGCCATCGACGTGGCCTTCGTCCACCAGCTGCATCAGCTTGCGCTTGGACAGCACCGTATAGGTGAGATTGAGGCGGGCGAACTCGTATTGCTGCGGCAGCGGCGCCGCAAAACGGCCAGCCTCCGCGAGCTGTTGCAGCAACCAGTCGTAGAAGGGCCGCTGATCCTCGAATTCCAGCGTGCACAGCGAATGCGTGATGTTCTCGAGCGCATCCTCGATGGGATGCGCAAACGTGTACATCGGATAGATGCACCAGGCGTCGCCGGTGTTGTGATGGTGCGCGTGCCGGATGCGATAGATGGGTGGGTCGCGCAGGTTGATGTTCGGCGAGGCCATGTCGATCTTGGCCCGCAGCACATGCGCGCCATCGGGAAATTCACCGGCCTTCATGCGGGCGAACAGATCGAGATTCTCCGCCACCGTGCGCGAGCGATGCGGACTGTCGCGGCCCGGTTCGGTGAGCGTGCCACGGCTGGCGCGCATCTCATCAAGGCTCTGGCTGTCGACATAGGCAGACCCACGTTCAATCAGAGCCACGGCGCATTGATGCATCGCTGCGAAGTAGTTCGAGGCGAAATACAGATGCGGGCCCCAGTCGAAGCCCAGCCAGCGGACCGCATCGATGATGGCATCGACGTACTGTTGTTCTTCCCGCGTCGGATTGGTGTCATCGAAACGCAGATGACAGGCGCCGGCGAATTCAAGCGCCATGCCGAAATTCAGGCAGATCGACTTGGCGTGCCCGAGGTGCAGGTAGCCATTGGGCTCCGGTGGAAAGCGTGTGCGGATACGTGAGGTATCGGCCGATCCTTGCGCCTGTTCGGCGGCGAAACCGGGCTTGCCAGACCAGCGGCGCGCAGCGTACTTGCCTGCGGCGAGGTCGGCTTCGATGATGTGACGGATGAAGTTGCCTGCCGGTGGGGCAGGAGAGGGATCTTTGGCGGCCATGAGGTGCGTACTCTACCGTATGGCACGCATGGTCTGCCTGATGAGGCGGAAAGGCACGCGCGTCGGCCGCCGAAAATAGCCGGCTCGCCTCCGGGTGCCCCAGCCACCAAGAATTTTTCTTCTATCTGGCGCTTAACTGGGAGTGGTACGCCGCGGCGCGCGCATCATCACCGGCGAGCGTGTAGAGACGTACGGCGCGCTCCAGCGACTCATGACCGAAAATCGTGGCTGCAGGCCACTTCTTCAGCACCAAGGGCAGGCTGCTCTGCATCAGGGCCTTGGCCCGTGCATAGCGCTTCATGCCTGTAAGGCAGCCGGCCTGGACATTCTCTGCGTACGCGAGACGCCAGGCATCGTCCGGGTAGCGCTCCGCCAGAATAGGGCGTGCCAGCTCCAGTCGAGATAGTCCCAGCTCATAGCGGCCGCTGCTGCAATAGAGATTTGCAAGTGCGGTGAGGATGGGCCCGCGGAGGCGGTGGTCTGCGTTCGTCGCGCCGCTGAGACTCTTGGCGAGCATCGGCTCCGCTGCTTTCAGGTCACCTGTCGCCATGACCGACAGGCCCAGGTTGAATGTGGCGAAGATCATGGTGTCGCTGCTGTCGGAAACATTGTTGCCAGCCAATGCCACGGCCTGCTGCAGCAGGGAACGCGCAGCCGGGAAGTCCCGCTGTTCAAGCAGAACGCGTGCGAGATTGTTGAGTGTAAAAGCCGTGGCAGGATGCCCTTCACCGAACACCTGCTTGTCGATGGCAAGGCATTGCCGGTAATTCTCTATTGCGGCCGCGGGGTTGCCATGCAGGTATTCCATGGCCCCGATCTCGCTGTAAATCTCGGCAACCCGTGGATGCCGCTCACCCGTGGCGGCAACCTGCTGGGTCAACGCCCTCTGGAAACCGATTCTTGCTTCATCGAATCGGCCTACGCTCATGTCCGCCTGTGCAATGCCCTGCAGCGCACGCGATCGCAGGATCGCGTCACTATTTTCCGGTCCATTCGCCAGAGCCAGGGTTCGTGCGTAGTACTCACGCGCGCGCACGAAGTCATCCTGCAAGAAGTAGGCGTCGCCATAGGTGGCAAGTGCGCGTAGCCGTAATCCATGCTCAGCCGACGCCAGATCCAGCGCCGGCATCACTTCCGCAAGCGCCCGCAGCGCCTCCGGGTAGTCGCCTCTCTGAAACAGCGACTCGCTGGTGGCCACCTTCGTGCGCGCTGCAAGATCGGGTGGCAGGCCCGGCACCTGCCTGGCAGTGTCCAGCAACTTGAGACTCTCGTTATACAGCCCCAGGCTGGCGTACACCTCTCCCAAGGTTGTCGTGAGATCGGCTCGTACAACGGGAGTGTCTTGCAGCTGCGTGCCGATTTGTGCGACGCCCCGATCCAGCACCTCGCGCGCAGTGATGCTATTGCCGCGCGATTCGCCGGGATCAGCCACCTCGAACAGCGATTTCATGAAATCCGCGGTGCGGCGCGCCGTCAGCGATTGACGCACCGCCTCGGCGCGCTGGCGCTCGGCTTCATTGCGCGCTCGCACCGCGACCACCGAGATTGCGCCGAATCCCAAACAGCCCAGAAGTGAGGACGCCGTGATCAGCGTGAGGCGTTTCTGGCGGCGCGCTAGTTCGCGCTGACGCAATCTGCCCAGTGGAATGCCCAACAGTCCCGCGACGATCTTGAGGCGTGCAGTGCCGCGATGGTCCTTGCCGGGACGGACGTCCGCAGCCAGCGGTTCGTCAGCCGCGATGTCGGTGACAACGCCGTCGCGCACCTCGAAGCGCAGCGCTGGCGGGAAGCA
>DATNCK010000455.1:0-6875 GCA_035571575.1 Steroidobacteraceae bacterium
GCCGACATGGCGACCCGTTCGCCCGAACCGCTGGATGAGGTTTTTGCCGCGCAGCTCGTCAAGCGGCTGAGAGACCAGGATCCGAAGACCATGCCGGCGTTGGGATGGCTCAAGGAGAGACTGGAGGAGCAAGGCGTATCCGTCGACAGCGTGGTCGACCGGGTGCAGCAGCGCCTGGGGGCCTCCAATGTCAGTGTCCGCAACGTCATCACCAGCATTCGCCTGATATCCGACATCGACTGGACCAGACTCTTCGAGAGCGTGAGTCTGGTCGACGAGCGGCTGCGCGGCGGTAGCGCCTTCGCCGAGATGGATTTTCCCACGCGCAATCTCTATCGGAACGCCATCGAACAGCTGGCCCGGGGTTGCACGCTTTCCGAACTCGACATCGCCACGCGCGCGCTGATTGCCGCCCCGGATGCGACTTCCGACGCGGGAAGGGATCCGGGCTACCGCCTGATCGGCAAGGGGCGCCGCGCGTTCGAACAGGGCATTTCATTTCGTTCCTCAACCGGCCTTCGCCTCAGCCGCTTCGGCATCCGTCTGGGGATCGGCGGCTATGCGGGCTCGATGCTCCTGGTCACACTGGGGCTTGTGGCAATCGCGTTCTGCGCACTGCCCGCGATGGAAATCTCCCGCGGGTGGCTGGCGCTTTTTGCGCTGATGGGCTTCGTGCCGGCAAGCGAGGTCGCCACCGCACTGGTGAACCGGGCCATCGCAGGTTTTCTCGGCTCCGCCCGCCTGCCTGGACTGGAACTTGCGGGCGGAGTTCCGACTTCACTGCGCACGCTCGTCGCGGTGCCAACGCTGCTGACGAGTGAAGCTGATCTTCTGGAACAGATCGAACGACTGGAAGTCCACTTCCTCACCGGTGCGGGTGGAGACCTGACCTTTGCCCTGTTGTCGGATGGCATGGACGCCGACCATGAAGTCGTGGCCGGCGATGCGGCACTGCTTGAACTGGCCGCGCAGACGATAGAGCTACTGAATCTGCGGCATGGCCCGGCTCCGGGCGGCGACCGGTTTGTCTTTCTGCATCGCCGGCGCCGATTCAACGCGGGCGAAAACACTTGGATGGGATGGGAACGCAAGCGCGGCAAGTTGCATGAGCTCAACCGCCTGCTGCGCGGCGCGGGCGATACCTCTTTCATGCCGGTGGCCGGACGCGAACCATGGGTTCCTCCCGATGTGCGCTATGTGATCACACTGGATGCCGATACGCGGCTGCCGCGCGACACGGCACAGCGTCTGGTCGGCAAGATGGCGCATCCGCTGAATCGCCCGCAATTCGATACAGCAGCGCGTCGCGTGGTCGACGGCTACGCCATTCTGCAACCGCGCGTCACGCCATCGTTGCCCATGGGGCGGGAAGGCTCGCTGTACCAGCGGGTGTTTTCCGGCCCCGGCGGCACCGACCCTTACGCCACAGCGGTTTCGGATGTGTATCAGGATCTGTTCGGAGAGGGCTCCTACACTGGCAAGGGCATCTATGACGTCGATGCTTTCGAGGCTTCGCTGGCCGGTCGCATTCCGGACAACACGCTGCTCAGTCATGACTTGCTCGAAGGCATCTTCGCGCGCTCCGGCCTTGCCGCCGATGTGGAGGTCGTCGAGGAATTTCCATCGCGCTACGATGTGTTCACCAAACGTCAGCATCGCTGGACGCGGGGTGACTGGCAGCTGCTTCCCGAACTTGCCGGCTTCCGGCAGCACGGAGCGATCCCGGCGCTGGGCCGCTGGAAGATGCTCGACAATCTGCGCCGTTCGCTGCTGGGACCGGCCACGCTGCTAGGCCTTGGCCTGTGCTGGCTGCTGCCAATGCCGAGCGCCGTCGTCGCCGCCCTGCTGATGATCTCCACTATCGCCATTCCCGCCTTCCTGCCCATTGTCTTCTCGGTGCTGCCGCGTCACCTCGACGTAGGCATGCGCAGCCACTTTGCAAGCCTGGCCACCGAACTGCGAACGGCCGCCACCCGGACATTGCTGTCGGTGACCTTCACGGCCGATCAGGCCTGGCGCGCCGGCGATGCCGTGATGCGAACGCTGCTGCGATTGTTCTTCACCCGTCGTCATTTACTGGAGTGGACCACTGCGGCCAGATCGGCGGCCAGCCCACGACTGGGCTTCCTCGGCTTTTACCTGCAGATGGCGGGCAGTACATCGCTGGCCCTCATCATGGTGGCGGGCGCTTTCGCTGTCGCGCCCCACTCCTGGCCTCTGGTCCTCGGCTTCGCGGTGCTGTGGCTGTGCGCGCCACTGATCGCGCAATGGGTGAGCCGATCACCCGTTTCGCGCCGCCTTTCGATTCCGGCGGAGGAGGCGCGCGACCTGCGGTTGATCGCGCGCAGCACCTGGCGCTACTTCGAAACTTTCGTGACACCGGCCGACAACATGCTGCCGCCCGACAATTTTCAGGAGACGCCGAAGCCAGTCATCGCGCATAGAACCTCGCCCACCAACATCGGCCTGTACCTGCTGGCGGCTGTGGCGGCGCGCGATTTCGGCTGGGCAGGCACGATGCAGACGATCGAAAGGCTGGAAGCCACCTTCGAGACACTGAAGAAGCTGCCACGTTTCCGCGGACATTTCCTGAACTGGTACGGCACGCAGGATCTGGCCGCGCTGTCGCCGGCGTATGTGTCGTCGGTGGACAGCGGCAATCTCGCCGGCCACCTGATCGCACTGGCCAATGCCTGTGAGGAGTGGATCACCGATCCCTTCGTCTCCGACCCCTGCGAGGGCATCGCCGATGCGCTCGCGTTGTTGCGTGCGGCGATGACCATTCTGCCGCCTTCGGTCAACGCGCAGGGACGCGCACTGACCGCGCTGCTCGGACAGATCGATGCACAGCTGTCCACGACGCAGGGTTTCGAAGCACTCGCGCCAGGCCTGAAACGCCTCGTCGAAAGAGCAGCCCGCATGTCGGCGGAAATCATCCCCGCCGCCGGCGAGGATGCCGCCGACATCAGCTGGTGGATGGGCGCGCTGGGCACGGCCGTGGCCGGGCACAGCCGCGACAGGCCGGGGGATGCGGATGCGTCGCTGCGTCCCGCACGACTCGCCGCGCTCGCCAGCATGGCGCGAACACTGGCGATGGAGATGGACTTCACTGTTCTTTTCGACCGGCAACGCGAGCTGCTGTCCATCGGCTATTCGCTGACCACCAACAGCCGTGATGCGGGTTGCTACGATCTGCTGGCGTCCGAAGCGCGGCTGGCCAGCCTGTTTGCCATTGCCAAGGGCGATCTGCCAAGCCGTCACTGGTTCCGCCTGGGCCGCCTGGCAACGCCGGTGAACAGCGGTGCGGCACTGATCTCCTGGTCGGGCTCCATGTTCGAGTACCTGATGCCGTCGCTGGTGATGCGCGCCCCGGCCGGCAGCATGCTCGAACAGACAGGTCGTCTCGTGGTGGAGCGACAGCAGTCCTATGGTCGGTCACTTGGCATACCGTGGGGAGTCTCTGAATCCGCCTACAACGCCCGCGACATCGAGCTCACTTACCAGTACTCGAATTTCGGTGTACCCGGCCTGGGTCTGAAGCGTGGCCTGTCCGAGAACGTTGTGATCGCGCCTTATGCAACCGGCCTGGCCAGCATGGTGGACCCGCTGGGCGCCCACGAGAACTACGCACTGCTGGCTCGCATGGGTGGCCAGGGGCGCCATGGATTCTATGAAGCGCTGGATTTCACCCGCTCCCGCCTTCCGGAAGGCGAGGACGTTGCAGTGGTACGCAGCTTCATGGCTCACCATCAGGGCATGACCATCGTCGCCACCGCCAATGCGCTGCACGCGGGCCGGATGCGCAGCCGGTTTCACCGCGAGCCAATGATCATGGCCAGCGAACTGCTGCTGCAGGAACGCACGCCGCGCGATGTCATGGTGGCGCATCCGCGCGCCGAGGAAGTCGGCGCGACTGCGCACGAGGCCCGCGACGACGTAGAGACGCTGCGCCGGCTCACGCCCTCTGCGACCGGTCCTCCTGTCACGCATCTGCTGTCCAACGGCCGCTATGCCGTCATGTTGACTGCCACTGGAGGCGGCTACAGCCGCTGGCGCGATCTCGCCATTACGCGCTGGCATGAAGACACGACCCGCGAGGATTGCGGACACTTCCTGTTCGTGCGTGACAGCCAGAACGGCAGCCTGTGGTCGGCGACCGCCCGCCCGGTGCAGAGCGAGGCCGCCGAAAGGCATGTGGTATTCGGCGAGGACCACGCTGAATTCACGCATCGCGATGCCAGCCTGACCACCACGACGGAGATCATTGTTTCCGGCGAGCACAATGGCGAGGTCCGGCGCATCTCGCTCACCAACAACGGTTGGCGCAGCCGCGAGATCGAAGTGACTTCGTACGCCGAACTGGTGCTGACGACACCTGCTGCCGACAGCGCGCATCCGGCCTTCGCCAAGATGTTCGTGCAGACCGAGCACGTTGCGGAATTCAGTGCTCTGATCGCCACGCGACGAACCAGGGCGCCCGGTGAACAGCCTGTGTGGGCGGCACATTTCGTGGTGCTGGAAGCCGATGTCACTGCAGACGCGCAGTACGAGACTTCGCGCGCACGCTTTGTCGGCCGTGGGCGCAACATTGAATCCGCGCAGGCGCTGTCCGGTGGGCAGCGTCTGTCGAACACCGTGGGCACGGTGCTGGATCCGATATTTTCGGTGCGCCAGACACTGCGCATTGCGCCTGGCAAGGTCGCGCGCGTGGCTTTCTGGACAATGGTCGCCGGCTCCCGTGAGGAACTGCTCGCGCTGGTCGATGCTCACCACGATCGCAATGCCTTCGACCGCGCCAGGACACTGGCGTGGACGCAGGCCCAGGTGCAGCTGCGACATCTTGGCGTGGACACGCAGGAGGCCGCCGACTTCCAGCGTCTGGCGGCGCCACTGCTGTATGCCGATCGCCGCTTCCGGTCCTCCTCCGAAACCATAGGGCGTGGGGTCGGCCCTCAGTCGGGCCTGTGGCAGTACGGCATCTCCGGCAACCTGCCCATCCTGCTGCTGAAAATCGACGCTGTCGATGACATCGCGCTGGTGCGGCAGTTGCTGCGCGCGCACGAGTACTGGCGCATGAAGCGCCTGGGCGTGGATCTGGTCATCATCAACGAACGTGCCTCTTCCTATGTGCAGGATCTGCAAATTGCGATCGAGGCTGCGGTACGAACCCATGCGTCCCGCCCGCCGCTGGGCGACGCGCCCGATCTGGGATCGGTCCATGTGCTGCGGGCAGATCTCATGGGCGAACGAACCCGTACGCTGCTGCAGGCGGTGGCTCGCGTTGTCATGTCGGCTCGTCGTGGCGCAATAGCGGATCATCTGACTGCGCCGCGCACTGCATCGAATCCGCCACGTGTCCCACCCCAATCGCACTTTCTGCCCACTGCACAGGAATTCGTCGCGGCAGGCGCGCCGCCAGACACGCTCGAGTTCTTCAATGGCCTGGGCGGTTTCGACCAGGACGGAAGGGAGTACGTGACCCTGCTGGGACAGAACCAGACAACGCCGGCACCCTGGATCAACGTCATCGCCAACGATGATTTCGGCTTCCAGATATCCGCAGAGGGCAGCGGTTATACATGGGCTGCAAACAGCCGTGAAAACCAGATCACCCCTTGGTCGAACGATGCGGTCGTGGACCCTCCGGGGGAAGTCCTCTACATCAGGGACGAGACCACTGGCGCGCTGTGCACGCCCACGGCACAGCCCATTCGCGGCGAAGGCGTCTACATCGCGCGGCATGGGTTCGGCTACAGCCGCTTCCAGCATGAAGCCGACGGCGTTGCGCTGGATTTGCTCACCTTCGTGCCGCGGGATGACTCGATCAAGATTTCGCGACTGCGCCTGACCAATGTGTCGGGAAGGCCGCGCCGACTGTCCGTCACTGCGTATGCGGAGTGGGTGCTGGGCACTTCGCGCGGTGCCAGCGCGCCATTCATCACCACGGAGATGGATGCGCAGACCGGCGCGATGCTGGCCCGCAATCCATGGAATACGGCGTTTGCTTCACGTGTGGCCTTCGCGGACCTGCGGGGCGCACAGACCGCCTGGACCGCGGACCGCACGGAATTTCTCGGCCGCCATGGCGCAGCGGCGTCACCCCTGTGCCTGGCCAGCAAAGTCGCCCTCTCCGGCGTCACCGGCTCGGGCCTGGATCCCTGCGCGGCCCTGCAGACCATCGTGGAACTGGATGCAGGCGCAAGCGGTGAAGTGGTCATGCTGCTGGGACAGGGTGCGACGCTGGAAGACACATAGGCGCTGATCCTGAAATACCGGGCGGCGAACCTCGATGATGCTCTGGCATCCGTGACGGACTATTGGGACACGCTGCTCACCACTGTCCAGGTGAAGACTCCGGACCGGGCGATGGACATCATGCTCAACGGCTGGCTGCTCTATCAGACCCTCGCCTGCCGCATCCAGGCCCGCTCGGCGTTCTATCAGGCCAGTGGCGCCTTCGGCTTCCGCGACCAGTTGCAGGATGGCATGGCGTTGACGCTGGCGCTGCCGAGGCAGACACGCGCCCACATCCTGCGCTGTGCCGGACGGCAGTTCGTGGAAGGTGACGTTCAGCACTGGTGGCTGCCGCATTCGGGCCAGGGCGTACGAACGCGCATCGGCGACGATCACCTGTGGCTGGCCTTCGCCACCGCGACCTATGTGGACAGCTCAGGTGACGCCGCCATCCTCGACGAGATCGTGCCGTACCTGGATGGATCGAAACTGCGGCCGGAGGAACACGAACTGTTCTTTCAGCCCCTGCCCGCGGACGAAATGTCCACGCTGTTCGAACACTGTGCCCGCGGCATTGATCATGCGCTGTCACTCACCGGAGAGCTCGGCCTGCCACTGATGGGCACCGGCGACTGGAACGA
>DATNCK010000456.1:0-12116 GCA_035571575.1 Steroidobacteraceae bacterium
GTCGACGAAGGCCTCGTCACGCAGCCGCCGCAGCCACAGTTCGGTTTCCTCGTCGGCCTTGCTCTCGCGCAGCTGCCGGAAGGCACGCTGGCGCAGCGACTCTTCAGTGGTGTCGAACTGGCGCCGGCCCAGCACCTGCACGATGTGCCAGCCGAACTGCGTACGGAAAGGCTCGCTGATCTCGTTGTCCTTCAACGCCGCCATGGTGCTCTCGAATTCGGGAACGAAAGAGCCGGGGCCAGTCCAGCCCAGATCGCCGCCGTTCACGGCCGAACCTGAATCCTCGGACATGCTGGAAGCGAAGGCCGCGAAGTCTTCGCCCTTGAGTATCTTGTCGCGCACACCGCTGAGCTTCTGCTTCACGGTGGCATCGTCCTGCAGCGCATTGGGCTTGATGAGGATGTGCCGCGCATGCACCTGGTCCTCGATGCGGCTGCCCTCGGTGCTGCGCACCTCGTTGAGCTTGAACAGGTGGAAGCCATTGGGGGTGGCGATGGGCTTGCTCACATCGCCCGGTTTCAGGCCGGCCACGATCTCGGCCAGAGCCGTCGGCAGTTCCGGACCCTTTCGCCAGCCCAGTGCGCCGCCTTCCAGCGCGGTCTGGCTGTTGGAGTAGGCCACGGCCAGGCGGCCGAAATCCTCGACCTTCGAACGATCGTAGATTTCCTGCGCGAGCTTGCCTAGCTCGTCGACCTTGGCCTGCGTGGCATCCTGCGGAATGGCGATCAGGATGTGCGAGACATTGTATTCGCCGTTTTCGGAGGGCAGTTTTCGCAGCCGCTCGACGAACTGATCGAACTCGCGCGGCGTGGGGTTGATCTTGCTCAGTACGTCTCTCTGTCGCAGCCCCTGTATCGTCATTTCCTTGCGCGTGTTGTCGCGGAAACTCGCGTAGTCCTCACCCTGCTGTGCCAGCTTCGTGGGCAGCTGCGCCAGGGTAAAGCCGTTGCGCTGCGCGATATCGGCCAGCGTCGCATTGAGCTGTTCGTCAGTGACCTTCAGGCCAATTCGATTTGCGCGCTGCAGTTGGATCTCCTGCATGATCAGGCGCTCGAGCACCTGCTTGCGCAGCACATCCGGTGGCGGCAGCTGCGTTTTCTGTTCTTTCAGCCGGTCGACGATCATGGCCGTCTGCTCGTCCAGATCGCTCTGCGAGACCACGCCGTCGTTGACGATGGCCACGACCTTGTCGAGCAGCTGGCCGGTCTTGACCGGCTCTGCCTTGGGCGTCTCGGGCTTTGGCGCCTCGACCTTGGGGGGCTCAGCCTTGGAGGGCTTGATTCTGGAGGGCGCATCGGCGGCCAGGGCGAGGTTGCCGGCCAGCAGCAGTGCCAGACCGGCCAGGCCGGCCCGGAAGGGGCGAATCATGGGAAATTCCTTAACATTTCATCGATGGCGTCAGCGGGGACGCGAGCTGGCAGAGTATCCGCGAATGGCCCTTTCCAGGAAAGCGTCCGCAGCCTGTCCGACACTGGAAAGGCCCTTGAGTTCCAGCTGCAGGTAGACGCTGCGGTCGCGATCGCCGGAGCGGCGGCTGACGTAGTCCCGGGCCACGGCGCGTACGCGCCAGCAGCAGCTGTCGTATTCGAAGCCCGCGAAACGCTCGATGGACTGGTTGTCCTGCAGTGAGTACAGCCAGCGGCCGTAGAGCCGCCAGTGGTCGACCACCGGCCAGGCGGCCGAAAGATCCACCTGCTCCATGCGGTCGCGCTGGAAGCGATAGCCGACGTTCACCACGCTCTGCGGGGCAGGCTGGTAGCGCACATGCGCTTCGGCGCGGCGGGCCTGGTCTTCTTCGGGATCCCACTGCATGCCGAGGCTGACATTCCAGTTCTTGAAGGCCTGCAGTTCCACCTGTGCGATCAGGTCCGAAGTGTGGTGCTCGATGGGATCTTCATCAGGCAGTGTCACGCGCGGCGAAGTGAAATAGAAAGTCTGACCCAGCGTGGTGGACAGGAACCGTGTGCCGCTCTGGCTGCTGTACAGCTGGGTGGTGACGCCGGCAGACAACTGGTTGGCGTCGCTGACGCGATCGATGCCGGTGTAGCGGTTGGTGCGGAACAGTTCGATCCAGTTCAGATCGGGTTCGGCCGTATCGAACACCGGCAGATCCGCCTGGTTGCGATAGGGCACGTACAGATACATCAGTCGCGGTTCCAGAGTAATACGGCGCTGCCCGCGCTTGCCGCTCTCGCGCTCGAACTGCATGCCGGCATCGAGGCTCGCGATGGGCAGTACTCGGTCAGGAGACTCGTTCACTCCCGGCGGGGCATCGCGCAGCCGGTACCAGGTGCCGTCGAGCGCGAGGCCCGGGCGCACGAAATAGCCTGGTGCCGTGTAGTTGAGTGCCAGCTGCGGCATGGCGTCGACACGCCAGCCTTCCAGGCCTTCACTGCGCCGGAAGGAGGTGGCCTCGCTGTCGAAGCCATACTGCAGCGGCAGGGCAGGCATGGCCAGTTCCCAGCGACCGTTGGCGTACATGCGTGGCACTTCGGTGTACGGCCGGTCAACTTGCGCCAGGGCCTGGTCCAGCGTCTGGAAATTGCTCATCAGCAATCCGGCATCGACGTGATCGCCACGGAAAGACAGCTGCAGCCGGCGCGGCAGAAAGGCCACGCTCGAACCGTCGGCGCCCTGGTAGAAATCCTCGAAATACTGCGCGTCGCTGACATTCTCGGCGCCCAGAGTCAGTCGCCAGCCGCCGGCCAGTTCGGTGACATTGTCGAACTTCACCCGGTTGCGGCTGCGATCCGCCCGCCGGTCGTCGGGCAGCAGATTGGCGGTGATTTCGCCATGGCTGCTGCGCGTGAGATAGCGGTACTGGCCTTCCAGGTCCACGCCACGGCGGCTGTACCAGGTAGGTGTGAGCGTGAGGTCCTGATTGGGTGCGAGATTGAAGTAGTAGGGCACCGACAATTGCGCACCGCTGCGCGTGGTGCTGGCGAGACTGGGGAACAGCACACCGCTCTTGCGTGCATCGCCTACGGGGAAGGAAATCACTGGCAGACGCAGGATGGGCACGCCAAGGAATTCCACGCGGGCATCGTGTGCGGTGCCCACGCTGCGCGCGGTATCGAGGGACACGCGGTCGGCCAGAATCTGCCAGTCGGTGCTCTCGGGCGGGCAGGTGGTGTAGCGCACGCCATCGAGTTTGAGGATGCCGTCGCGCGTCAGCGACATCGATTCCGCCGCGCCGCGCGCGCTGCGCTGTGGCAGCTCGAACTGCGCACCCTTGAAGGCGGCTTGTTCGCGCGACAGCGAGCCGGTATCGCCATGGACCACCATCTGCGGATCGCGATACTCAACCTTGCCGTCGACGTCGAAGTGATCATCGGCTGACTGGTAATTGACCTTGTCGGCGGAGAATTGCCTCTGCCCCTGATGCACTTCGACCCGGGTGTTGATCTGCAGGTTGCGGTCCTTGTCCACGACGACGGCGCTTTCACCCGGCGCCGTGACGAACTGGATGGAATCGTCCGCGGAAACGGCCGGATTGAGCGGGCTCGCCAGGCGCATGGCCATGGCGTCGTCCGGGCAGCGCGGCAGAAAGGCATAGGGATCACTGACGGGGGCGGTATCGGCGTCGGCGGCCTGCACCCGCGGGCCCGTGCCTGCGCAGAGCGCAGCGGCGAGCAGCAGCGGGAGGCGGAACATGCGCATGGAGCGCCGGATTATAATGTGAGCGACAACTCTTCCGTCGTCCTTAAATCTGCTTCATTTTTCATGTCCGACCCCCGTCTCGACACCCTGAACCTCTGGCTTGCCGAGGATCTGGGCATGTCGGTCCAGAACATCGCTCCGGCCTCCGCCGACGCCAGTTTCCGCCGCTATTTCCGTGCGTGGAATGCGGCGGGCGAGACCTTCGTGGTCATGGATGCGCCGCCCGACAAGGAAGACCTTTCGGCCTATCTGCGCGTATCCGGACTGCTGGAACAATGTGGCGTGCATGTGCCGCATGTGCACGCCCGGGACCTGACGCGCGGCTATGCGCTTCTCGAGGACCTGGGCGCGCGTCACATGCTGACTGCGCTGAATGAAGGCGGCGATGCCGCATCGCTGTATGCCGACGCGCTCGATACGCTGGCCGGGCTGCAACTGGCCGGAGATGGCGCCTCACGGCAATTGCCACCCTATGATCGCAGTGTGTTGCTGCGTGAAATGCAGCTGCTGCCGGAATGGTACTGCCAGCGCCACCTGGCGCTCGAACTCGACGCCTGGCAAAGGTCTCTGATGCAGGACACCTTCGAATGGCTGGCCGCACAGGCGCTGGAGCAGCCGCAGGTGTTCGTGCATCGCGATTACCACTCGCGCAACCTGATGATCACCTCGCAGCGTTCGCCCGGCGTGATCGATTTTCAGGATGCGCTGCGTGGGCCGGTGGGCTACGACCTGGCATCCATCCTGAAGGATTGCTATGTCGACTGGCCGCGCGCGCAGGTGGTGAAGTGGGTGGAGCAGTACCGCGATCGGTTGCGGGATGCCAGCGGCGGCCGCGCGCTGATCGGCGCTTCATCCGCGCAGTTCCTGCGCTGGTTCGATCTCATCGGGCTGCAGCGGCACCTGAAGGTGCTGGGTATTTTTGCACGGCTTTTCTGGCGCGACGGCAAGAGCGGCTACCTGGCCGATCTGCCACGTACATTGCACTATGTGCGTGAAACCGTGGCGCTGTATCCGGAATTGACAGCGTTCCGGCGCTTTGTCGAGGAGTGCCTGACGCCGGGTCTGGCCGCCGCCAACCAGCGCGCGCTGGCTACGACCAATACATGAAAGCCATGCTGCTGGCGGCGGGTCGCGGCGAGCGCATGCGACCGCTGACCGACCACACACCCAAGCCGCTGCTCGAAGTGGCAGGGCGACCGCTGATCGCCTGGCATCTACGACGACTGGCTCAGGCAGGCATCCGCGATGTGGTGATCAATCTGTCGTGGCTGGGAGAGATGATCGCCACCGCGCTCGGGGATGGTGCTGCGCATGGCGTCCGCATTCAGTACAGCCGTGAACCCTGGCCCGCGCTGGAGACCGGCGGTGGCATCCGCCAGGCGCTGCCGCTGCTGGGGGATGATCCCTTCCTGCTGGTCAACGGCGATGTGTACACCGACGTGGATTTCGAAGCACTGCAGCTGAGGCCCGGCGATCTGGCGCAGCTGGTGCTGGTGCCGAATCCCGACCACCATCCGCGCGGGGATTTCTGGCTGGAGGATGCGCGCATCGCGGAGGCGGGGGCACAGCGCCTCACCTATTCCGGCGTCGCGCTGCTGCGACCGGAGTTGTTGCTCGAGGCTGAACCAGGGCGCTTCCCGCTGCTGCCCTGGCTGCTCAAGGCGCAGGTGGCCGGGAGGCTGGGTGGCCAGCGTCACGATGGCCTGTGGATAGACGTGGGCACTCCAGAACGGCTGGCCGAACTCGACGCGCGCTTGCGGCGCGTGGGAAAATGAAACATGTCCTCTGACCTCAAAGGCATCGGCATCGTTGTCGAGCCCGCGGCGCCATTTGGCACTGCCGCGCGCAGTGGCGAGAAATACACCACGGCACAGGGCTTCACTGCGATCCGCGATGGGCAGAAGCCGCGAGCTGGGAGCGGAAGGCCGCAGATCGAGAGCAGCGAATCTCGGGAGCAGAACTCTGCGGTACCGCTGACGAGCAAGCCGCGCTGGCTGAAGGCCATGCCCGGCGGTGGTGAGCGCTACGCAGCCATCCGCCGCAATGTGCACGAGCACCGTCTGGCAACGGTTTGCGAAGAAGCCAAGTGCCCGAACATCGGCGAGTGCTGGAATGCCGGCACTGCCACCATCATGCTGATGGGTGCGGTGTGCACGCGCGCCTGCCGCTTCTGCTCGGTGGACACTGGCAACCCGCGCGGCTGGCTCGATGCCGATGAGCCGCGCAATGTGGCCGAGAGCGTGGCGCTGATGGGGCTGTCGTACATCGTGCTCACCAGCGTCAATCGCGATGATCTGCCGGATGGCGGCGCCGCGCACTTCGCGGCCTGTGTGCGGGCCATACGCGCGCGTTGCCCTGACACCGCGGTGGAAGCCCTGACGCCCGACTTCCAGGGCGTGCCGCGCGATGTGGAAACTGTCGTCGACTCGGGCCTGCAGGTGTTCGCGCAGAATCTTGAAACGGTGCGTCGCCTGACGCACCCGGTACGCGATCCGCGCGCCGGTTATCAGCAGACACTGGATGTGCTGGCTCATGCGAAGCGGCATCGTCCCGATGTGCTGACGAAAACCAGTCTGCTGCTGGGTCTGGGCGAAGGTGACGACGAGATCTTCAGCGCCATGGACGATCTGCGCGCTGTGAATGTGGACATCCTGACGCTGGGTCAGTATCTGCGTCCCACCGTGAATCATCTTTCCGTCGCGCGCTATGTGACTCCCGAGCAGTTCGCGATGTACCGTGAGGCGGGTCTCGCACGTGGTTTTCGCGAGTGCGTATCCGGACCGCTGGTGCGTTCGAGCTATCGCGCCGAGCAGGCGCTGGCCGGCAACAACGTCGGATTGCCGGTCAGTTAGGTGATCGTCCGCAGACTCGGGCTCGTGGACTATCTGCCGACCTGGCAGGCCATGCAGCGCTTCACCGATGAGCGCAACGCGGACACCGAAGATGAGATCTGGCTGTTGCAGCATCCGCCAGTTTTCACGCTGGGCATGGCGGCGGACCGAAGTCATGTGCTCGCGGCAGGCGATATCCCTGTCGTGCAGACCGATCGCGGCGGGCAGGTGACGTATCACGGTCCGGGTCAGCTGGTGATGTATGTGCTGTTCGACCTGCGCCGCAATGGGGTGGGTGTGCGCGATCTGGTGGTGCTGCTGGAGCGTGCCGTGATCGAGCTGGTCGCGGCGCATGGCGTGCGCGCCGAAGGTCGCCGCGATGCACCGGGCGTATACGTGGACGGCCGCAAGCTGGGCAGTGTCGGCATGCGCATCCGTCGCGGCGCCAGCTATCACGGCCTGGCGCTGAATGTGGACATGGATCTGGCGCCGTTCGCGCGCATTAATCCCTGCGGCATGGCCGGCATGCAGGTCACGCAGCTGCGCGAGCTGGGTGTTCCGGGCAGCGTCGATCAGATCGGAGCAAGTCTCGCGAGCTGGCTGGCAGCGCAGCTCACAGTACCAGCATGACGCCGTTTTCCGCGCGCAGGTCGCTGTGGAGTCCGCTGAGCTGGGCTTCGGCTTCGACCCGCATGAGGTAGGTGAGCGACACGAAATTGCTCTGGGCCGAGGCCCGTTCGGAAACTCGCCCGGCCTCGAACGTGCCGAAATGCCGCGTAAACACGGCATCGAGCCGCGCGCGCAGGTCTTCGGAGGTCCGTGCCACGACCTTGATCGGATAATCGGTGGGGAAAACGATGCGTTCGGGTTCCATGTGCGTCCGGCGGGTTTGGTCTAGAATGGCGCCCCCTTGAGACGACCCCAGGGGATACGCGCTGCGGAGAGGTGGCAGAGTGGTCGAATGTACCTGACTCGAAATCAGGCGTCCCTTTACGGGGACCGTGGGTTCGAATCCCACCCTCTCCGCCATCCTTCAGCCTGAGGCCTTCATCCGCCTGAACAGCTCGGCTCCTGCGGCGGCAAAGCGCTGCGGTGAGCAGCGTTCCAGCACCCGAGCTCGCGCCGCGATGCCCATCTGATGGAGTCGTTCAGGCTGCAGCAGCAGATCCTGCAGCGCGTCGGCCAGCGAGGTGGGATCGGCTGGCGGCACTACGCGCCCGGTAATGCCGTCGACCATTGTGTGTGGAATTTCGCCCACGGCGGAGGCCAGCACCGGCAGTCCTGCAACCATGGCTTCGTGAGCCGCTATGCAGAATCCTTCCGAGCGCGAGGGCTGCAGATACAGATGCAATCCGCTGAGGAATTGCTGCGGCTGTTCTGCGAAACCCGGCAGGTGCAGTACGTCGATGTCGGCGGCGCGGGCTTGCGCCTGCAGCGCTTCGCGTTGAGCGCCTTCGCCGGCAATGGTGATGCGAAAGGGCACTGGTGCACGAAAGCCGCGCTGGCGCATCAGCGCCAAGGCGGCGATCAGCACGTCGTAGCCCTTCACGCTGTGCAATCGTCCAAGGCTGCCCAGCTGTAATGGTTCGCCCGGCCGCCAGGCTGCGGCGATGGGTGCAGATGCATCCGCAGCGAAGATCGGCCAGGTCAGAAGTCGTGCCGGTTCGACCGCGAGGCGCTGCGATGTCAACGTTGCGACGCAGTCGGAATCCGCCAGCCACAATTGCGCCCTGGATTGAAAAGCGCGCAGCAGCAGCCGGTTGCCAGTCTTCAGGTACGCCGCATGCTGCCAGCAGAATACAGGCAGGCCGCGCCGGGGTCCGAGCAGCAATCCGAGTAGTGTGGCCCTCGTCAGCGAGGTCCACAGATGCGTGGCGCCCCAGCTCTTTGTCTCTCGCGCCAGCCAGCGCATGGCCGCCACGTGATCGTGCAGGCCACCCGGGCGCACCAATGGATCGAGCCCTGCAGCGATCATTGCGGGCAGCGCACGACCATCGCGTCGTGTCAGCGCAAACACGCGCACTTCGGCGCCGTGATCGCGCAGCACCTGCGTTACGGCGGGCACGGGTGAGGCTGCACCTCCGCCTTCGACGGAGTTGATCACGTACGCAACGCGCATCGGGGGAGTTTACTAGGCGGCGAGGCCGCGACGGCTGAGGGTCGCCAGTCCCCTGCGATCCATGAACCGGATGAGGGCCTCGGCGGCGCGCTGACTGGCGGGCCGGTCGCTGACATCGAAGCTGCGGGCGCGCATCTGCTGCTGGACCGGCAGGTACTGCCCGGCGTGGGTGGACAGCGCCTCGCGCAGCCCCTGGGCCAGCTGCCCGGGGGTCTCGATCACTGGTCCCGCCTTCCAGTGCTCGTAGTTGCTGTCCCCCTGCCAGGCCTTGCGCTGGGAGTTCAGGAACAGACAGGGCCGTGGGCGGTACAGGTACTCGTACACCTGGCTGCTGACGTCACCCAGGTAAATGTCCGCCGCCTGCGTATAGCTCATGTCGGTGGAGGCCCGGCTGCCCAGGTCGATGTGGATGTTGGGCGAGCGCAGGTAGCGCTCGCTCAGGCGCCCGGGCCGGTGGATGCGCAGCCGATCCACTGTGATCACGAACTTGCGCTCGAACAGCATCACATGCGGGGCGAAGATCAGCTGGTAGTCCTCGTTGTCCACGAAGAAGTCCAGCACCGCCCGGCCGTGCTTGTACCAGGAGGATAAATGCGGGGAGGGGTGCGGGTTGTACAGCACCAGCGGGCGCTCGGGCATCCCGCTCATCAGCTTCACCGAGGGCTGGGCGATGTCGAACTTCGGATAGCCCACCACCGTGATGTCGGAGGCCGGCACTCCGGCCTCCTGTATCAGCCGCTCGCGGATCTTCTCTCCCGAGCACAGCACGTGATCGAAGCCGGTGCTGTGGCGGTCAAAGCCGATGGCCCGGTCTCCGGCCCCATGGCGGGTATGCACCAGCAGCGGACGGGTGAGGCCATAGGCCTTGCGCAGGATGAGGGAGGTCTTCTCGGCCACCACCAGCACGTCCAGGCTGCGGAAGAAGTCCAGGTTGTCCCGGTACACCAGCACCTTGGCGGCGGGCACCACGCCCCCGAGCCAGCCGGCGAGCTTGGCCGAAGAACCCTTCAACCCCAAGGAAACATGCTCGATGCGGGTGCCGATCAGCCCCCCGCCCAGCCGCTGCACCTCGCGCGCCAGGCGCTCGGTGGTCGTGGCCACCACGATCTCCCCGTCAAACCCACCGCGGGCCAGCGCCAGGGCGATCGGCAGGCTGTGCGCCACCTGGTGAATCTGGTCGTGGTTGAACAGAAAGCCTATGCGCATGCTGGCTGGACGCCGCCGCGTGGCTGGAGCCTCAGCCGGCGGCTCGGCCGCGAACACCGCGGGAGCAGTTTCAGCATTTCGCATGGCGGCATGGTAGCCGCCCAACAAGGCGCCTGAATGACTAGGGTGTTAAGTTTTAGATAGTCCGCCAGGCCAGTGCGTCCGCTGGCCTCCGCCTGGGTTCAGGCGGATAAAATATCCATATAAATCAAATTATTGAGAACTCAATCCAGGCGCTTGTAGCGCCGATAGCTGGCCAGTATCCTTGCGCCGTTGTGACAAGTGTTAACCCGGCCCGCGTGGCGCCAGAAGCCCCCGCTGCCAGCTATCCCGAGCCTCAGAGCGAGAGTTCCTCGGCCTGGATTCGCCAGGCCAGCGACATCGTTTCCGATCTGCAGACCCGGTCGGCTGTCATCTACTGGACGGACTTTCTGCTGAGCGTGGGCGCTGCCTGGGCTCTGGCGTTCTACTGGTTCGCCACGCCGGTGACTCAGCCGCTGGCCTGGCTGGCACTGTTGGGCTGCGCTGTGCTGTTCTTCCGCGCCGGCACCTTCATCCACGAGATCGTCCATTTCCGCAAAGGTGAGCTGAAATGGTTCGCACGCGTGTGGAACCTGGCCATGGGCATTCCCCTGCTGATGCCCTGGATCATCTATCGCAATCATGTCGAGCATCACAGCGTGCGTTACTTCGGCACGCCGGATGATGGTGAGTACCTGCCGCTTGCCGCGGCGCCGCCTCATGAGACCATCAAGTACGTACTGCAGACGCCCGTGCTGCCCGCGCTCACCTTCCTGCGCTTCGGCGTAGTGGGGCCGCTGTCCTGGTTCATCCCTCCACTGCGCGAATGGATACTGACAGCCGCTTCGGCAGGCGTGAGCAATCCGTATTTCCGCAAGCGCTTCCCCAAGTCCGACGAGCGTCATCTGGTGATCGTCGAAGTGCTGTGCTTTCTGTGGCTGGCGCTGCTGGCTGTGCTGGTGGCCAACGGCGTCATTCTTTGGACGCACCTGCTGAAGGCCTATGTCGTGGTGGGGCTGACGCTGGGCCTGAACTGGGTGCGCAATCTCGCCGCGCATACCTATTCGAACCGCGGTGAGCGCATGACGCTGGCCGAACAGTTCGGCGATTCGATCAACATCACCGGCCAGACCTGGCTCACGGTGCTGATGTTTCCGGTGGGGCTGCGTTACCACGCGCTGCATCACCTGATGCCCAGCCTGCCGTACCACAATCTCGGCAAGGCGCATGCGCGCCTGAGCGAGCGCCTGCCGGCCAACTGTCCGTACCATGCCACCAGCCATCGCAGCTATTTCGCCGCGGTGGCCAAGTTGTGGCGCGGCGCCCGTGAGACCCCGCGCGGTCAGTCAGCCATCGACGTCTGGCGGATCCGGAAAGCCGGCAATTGAATTCATCGCCCGCGCAGGGGCGCGCGGACTTGCCGGATCTCTCCGGTGAGAGCTGTCTGCTGATCAATCCCCTGAGCTGCCGCACTCTGTACGGCAGCCTTGCTTCGCGCGCGGCCGAACTGGCACGAGCCGATGGCGTGCCGGTGGTGCTGAGCGGCGATCCACCCGGCATTCTCGCGCTGCTGCAACAACTGCGTGAACGCCGCCTGCCGCAACTGTGGGTGCTTGCGGGCGACGGCACCGTGCAACTGATCGCGCGCTTTCTGCTGCAACTGCCTGCCGATGACTGGCAACCGGCGCTGCTGCTGCTCGGCGGCGGACGGGCCAATGTGGTGCCCCGCGCCTTCGGCGGCGCCCCGGCACTGCCGGCCTTGCGCGCGGCACTGCGCGCCCGTCGCGAACGACGGCCCCTGGCGGTGGAGCTGCAGCCGCTGCTGCGTGTCGAGCAGCCGGGGCTGCCGCCGCAGCATGGCTTCGTGCTGGCTGCATCCAGCGTCGATCATGGCATCCGCATCTGCCGTGATTTCCGGGCCAGTGGCACCGGTTGGTGGCATCGCGGCCTGTTCGCCGATCCCTGGTGCCTGATCAAGCTGGGCCTGAAGATCGCCATGGGTCGCAGCCCGTTGCCACCGTATCCGCAGCTCGATGTGGTCACCGATAACGGTGAGCGCATGATCGCTTCGTCGCGGATCCTGATGGCCTCTGCACTGCTGCATGCCGGCGGGCATTACAATCCCTACGCGGACCGGGGTGAGGGTCCGTTGCGCGTGACGGTGGTGGCAGCGGACGCGCGACGCTTCTGGCGCCACCTGCCGCGCATGCTGTCCGGACGCTATAACGAGAACATGACAACCGTGCAGGGTTTCCTCAGTGGCCGGTGCCACACCATGA
>DATNCK010000457.1:0-7874 GCA_035571575.1 Steroidobacteraceae bacterium
CAGCGTTGACCAGGCGGATGGGCGAGCGGAAGCTGGACGGCTTTGCGCGGCTGTACGTTCTGCCGCAGCGAGGTCATGGCCTGCAGGGTAATTCCTATACCTTGACCGGCACGGGCAAGACGATTCCCGCCGCACCGCTTCCGAGCCAGTTCGATCGCCTTGCTATGCTGCAGAAGTGGGTGGAGCAGGACACAGCCCCCGAAAAATCGGTGGTGGTGGGCGGAACAGCTGGCGCCAGCGGATTGATGTGCAGCTATCCGCAGCATGCGCATTACACCGGCGGCTCACCGGACCAGGCGACGGCATGGCAATGCCGGTAACCGGCAAAACGGCAGGAAAACACGCATGAAAATCGGATCCGGCAGATGGCTCGCGGGATTGGCTCTGGGTGTCACGGTTGCGGGCTCCGCACCAGCGGCGCAAGCGCCTGCCAATGCATCGCCCGAGCAGCGTTGTACAGCCCTCGCGGGTCTCAGCGCGCCGGGCTACGAGGTGAGTGCAGCTCAGTGGGTGGTGGCATCGCGACAGGAAGGCCGCAATGGAGCACCAGCCGCGGACATTCCGGCGCACTGCCTGTTCCGCGTCACCATCGGTGCGCGTGAATCGCATATTCCGGACATGAAGTTTGGCACAGGCATTGAGCTGCGCCTGCCCGCGGACTGGAACCGCCGGCTGCTCTTTCAGGGCGGCGGTGGATTGAATGGCGTGCTCAATCCTGCATTCGGCAACGTATCCGGATTCGCATCGGCGCTGGCGCGCGGTTTTGCCGTGGTCTCCACGGACAGCGGACACCTCGGCCGCAATAGCATCGATACGCGCTTTGCGGTGGATCAGCAGGCCAAACTGGATTTCGCCTATCAGGCCGTGGAGCGCACAACCCATGAGGCCAAGGGGCTGCTGCAGCGTTTCTACGGCCGCAAGCCGGAGTATTCGTATTTCATGGGCTGCTCCACCGGTGGTCGCGAGGCCATGATGGCCGCACAACGACTGCCGCTCGAGTTCGACGGCGTGGTGTCGGGCAATGCCTCCTTCAATCTGACGCGCGTCGCGGCGAATCAGGTCTGGAGCCTGCAGACGGTCAACCGCATTGCACCGCGTGATGCGCAGGGTCGTGCGCTGCTGCACGAGGCTTTCACTGACGTGCAGCTCAAGGCTGTTGCGGACGCGGTACTGCAGCAGTGCGACGCATTGGACGGATTGCGCGACGGCATGATCAACGACTACAAGGCCTGCAAATTCGATCCGCGTGGCATGGTGTGCAAGGCGGGAGATGGCGCTGAAGGTCGTTGTCTGACGCAGGTGCAGGCTGATGGCCTGCGTACCATTTTCGGCGGTGCACGTAATTCTCGCGGTGAATCGCTGTACGGCAACTATGCCTACGACACCGGCATTGCGATGCCAGCGTGGCGCTCGATGCACCTGGGGTCGGCAACCAGCCCGCCGGCCAATGCCACGCTGGGTCGGGATACGCTGCGTGAGTTTTCGATCACCCCCGCCGATACCACACTGGACCCGCTGAAATTCGATTTCGATCGCGACATGGTGCGCACGGCCGAGACGGCGGCCATCAACGATGCCGTCGCCACGCTGCTGACCAGCTTCGCCGGGCACGGCGGCAAGATGATCGTGTATCACGGGCTCTCGGATCAGGCGATGGCCACCGGCGCGCTGACCGACTGGTATGAGCGCCTTACACCACGCCAGGCGGAAGGCCCGCAGGACTGGGCACGCCTGTTCCTGATCCCGGGCATGACGCACTGCGCGGGTGGTCAATCCACCGACCAGTTCGACATGCTCACTGCCATCCAGGACTGGGTGGAAAAGAATCGCGCACCCGATCGCGTTGTCGCATCCGGAAAGGCATTTCCCGGGGTGACGCGTCCGCTGTGCCCCTATCCGAAGGTGGCCCGCTATGACGGAGGCGATGAGAAGGCTGCAAGCAGCTTCTCGTGCCGCTGAATGCGTTGATGCACGGTCTGCACACTGAAGTATCGCGGGAGGAGTCATGATCAGACTTACACTTGGGATCATTCTGCTGACTGGTGGATTGGCGGCGGGGATGACCGCTGTGCACGCCTCCGATACAGCGATCAAGGAGGATTTCAAGCCGTCAACATTGAATCAGCCGGGTCAGCTCTATCCGCAGGTGAATTCGCAGGGCTATGCGCGCTTTCGTATCGCTGCGCCAGAGGCCAAGGCCGTCACGGTGAGCCTGGGTCTGGGAGGCGCGGGCGGCACGCCGCTGATCAAGGGTGAAGATGGCGCATGGACGGGGACAACCGCCGGTCCCATGGATGAGGGATTCCACTACTACCACCTCACCATTGACGGAGGCGTCTTCAACGATCCGGGGACTTTGAATTTCTACGGTTCGATCCGTTGGGAAAGCGGCATCGAGATTCCAGCCCGCGACCGCGATTTCTATGCGCTGAAGGATGTACCGCATGGACGCGTGCAGCAGGTGCTGTTTGCGTCCAAGAGCACCGGCACCGTGCGCCGTGCATTCGTCTACACGCCGCCCGACTACGAGAAGAATCGCAGCAAGCGCTATCCCGTGCTGTATCTGCAGCATGGCTGGGGAGAGGATGAAACGGCATGGAGCAATCAGGGTCACGCCGACCTGATCATGGACAACCTGCTGGCGGAAGGGAAAACCAGACCTTTCCTCATCGTGATGACGTACGGCATGACGAACGATGTGAAGATAGGCGGGCTGGCGAATTTCGATGTGAATCATTTCCAGCGGGTACTGGTGGACGAACTGATTCCTTACATCGACGGCAACTTCCGCACCCAGGCGGATCAGAAGCACCGCGCCCTGGCGGGTCTGTCGATGGGTGGCATGGAAACGCGCTGGATCACGCTCAAGAAGTTCGACGTGTTCTCGCATGTGGGATTGTTCAGCGGCGGGTCCATCTCCGCCGAGGACGCCAACAGCGCGCCGGGGTTCAAGGACAAGATCCGGCTGGTCTTCGTCAGCTATGGCAGCCGCGAATTGAGCGGCACCGGGCCGCTGCGTGCTGGAAATCCGCGCGAGACCGCCGACGGTCTGCAGAAGGCCGGCGTGAAAAGCGTTTTCTATGTGTCGCCGGACACCGCGCACGAGTTCCTGTCGTGGCGCCGCAGTCTGCGCGAGTTCGCGCCATTGCTGTTCCGGGATTAGTGCTGCACCATCCGGGTTTCGAGCCGCAGCGGGTACTGTCCGGTGCCTGCTGCGGCTGATCTGAAACAGGAGCACGAATCTTGACTGCGATGAATCTGCAGGGAACCAGCTTTATCGCTGGTACGAGAGGCCCCCTTGGTGGCCGCACTTTCAGCACCGCGAATCCTGCTGCAGGTGCAGCGCTGGCGCCGGATTTCCACGAAGCGTCTGATGCGGAGGTTGCGCGCGCAATGGAAGCCGCTGCCGTGGCATTCGACGACTACCGCAATCGATCCTCCTCGCAGCGTGCGGCCTTTCTGGATCGCATCGCCGACCGCATTGAGGAGCTGGGCGACTCACTGATCGAACGCGCGAATTCCGAAACCGCGTTGCCGGTGGCGCGTCTGACCGGTGAGCGCGCGCGCACCTGCGGACAGCTGCGCCTGTTCGCACAGGTGGTGCGCGAAGGATCCTGGGTGGATGCGCGCATCGATACGGCGTTGCCCGAGCGACAGCCCGCGCCACGTCCGGACATCCGCCGCATGCTGAAGGGTCTGGGTCCCGTCGTCGTATTCGGGTCGAGCAATTTTCCACTGGCGTTCTCGACTGCCGGAGGCGATACAGCCTCGGCCTTTGCAGCGGGCTGTCCGGTGGTGGTGAAGGCACATCGAGCTCACGCAGGCACTGCGGAGATGGTCGGCCAGGCCATCGTGCGCGCGGTTGCAGACTGCGACCTGCCCCCGGGGATGTTCTCGATGCTTCACGGCGGTGGCGCGACCATCGGCATGGCGATGGTCCGGCATCCGGCCACTGCGGCAGTGGGATTTACCGGCTCGCGCGCGGCGGGACGCGCGCTGTTTGATGCGGCTGCGGCGCGTGAACGTCCCATACCGGTGTTCGCGGAGATGAGCAGTCTGAATCCCGTGTTCCTGTTGCCACAGGCCATGCAGGCAGGCGCCGAATCCATCGCGCAGGGCCTGTTCGGCTCATTCACGCTGGGCGTGGGCCAGTTCTGCACCAAGCCCGGCCTGATCTTCGCACTGCGCGATGCAGCCACCGACCGCTTCGTCGCCGCACTGACGAAGCTGGTCGATGGGGCGCAGGTCGGCACCATGCTGACTTCAGATATCCGCGCGGCGTTTGAAAAAGAACGTGGGCACGTCATGTCGATGACAGGCGTCAGTCGCCTCGCTCAATCCACGGCCGAAGCGATTGCCGCGAAGACACAGGCTGTTCCCAGCGTTGCCGTGACCGATGCGCGCCGCTTCATTGCCACGCCGGAACTGGCGACGGAAGCTTTCGGTCCATTTTCACTGCTGATTCGCGCCGACAGCATGGATGAAATGCTGGCCTGTGCGCGTGCGCTGGAAGGGCAGCTCACCGCCACGCTGCAGGCCGCGCCCGCCGATCTGGCGCACGCGGCAGAGCTGCTTGACGTTGTCGAGCGTTGCGCAGGAAGGGTGGTCATCAACGGCTTTCCTACTGGCGTGGAAGTTTCACCGGCCATGAATCATGGCGGACCGTATCCGGCTACGACGGATGTGCGCTACACCTCGGTGGGGACCGCCGCGATGCTGCGTTTCGCAAGGCCGCACTGCTACCAGGGATATTCCGATGAGCTGCTGCCGGCGGAGCTGCGCAACGCCAATGCACTCGGTATCGAGCGTCTCGTGAACGGCCGCCTGACCCGAGAGGCGATCTAGCGTTTTACGGTGGCCAGCTTCATGAGCCGCTGGTACGCCGGTTTCGGTCGCATCTGGCGATCGAACAGCAGAGGGTAGTTGGTGCGGCCGCGCACCGGGAAGTTGTTCTTCCAAGAAATGCCGTCGTGCAAGCCCCAGAAGGTCACGCGTTCCACACTCTTGCGATAGCGCAGCAGGATCCTGAACAGCGCCTCATAGCGATCGGCGAGCTGTTCCTGGATGTTGTCGGGCAGACCCTGCGGCCAGGGATCGATCTCGCGGGAATAGGCATTGCGGTTCGCGACGTCGGCACCCGTGTCGGCGGGCGGTGGCAGAACATCGACGTCCAGTTCGGTGATGTGCACCTTGAGCCCCAAATCTGCGTAGGCGGCAATGCTGTGTTCCCATTGGTTCAGGTCCGGGTAACCCAGGCCCACGTGGCTCTGATTGCCAACGCCGTGGATGGGAACGCCGCGGGCGAGATAATCCTTCAGTACGCCGGTGAGGAACGCGATCTTGCCCGGGTTGTGCATGTTGTAATCGTTGTACAGCAGCTGCGCCTTCGGATCCGCGGCATGCGCGAACCGGAATGCACGCTCCATGAAGTCATCGCCGATGATTTCGTGCCACTGCGAGCGGCGCCAGCCCTTGTCCTCATCGATGGCTTCATTGACCACATCCCAGGCCCAGGCGCGCCCCTTGTAGCGTCCCACCAGCGTGTCGATGTGCTCGCGCATCTTCGCCAGCAGCGCATCCCGGGTCAGCGGTCTGCGCTCCGCATCGACGAAGACACTCGCCGGAATCTGCGAGTGCCAGACCAGCGTGTGCCCCAGCAGATCCATCTTGTGCCGGTGGGCGAAGTCGACGAGGCGATCAGCGCGCTCCCACTGCCAGTTCACTCCATCGGGGCGGATCACTCCCCACTTCATGGCGTTCTCGCCGGTAACGGAGTTGAACTCGCGCGCAATCAGGTCGAGCTGCGGGGCGATCTGCTGGTCGAGCGCCTCGTTGCTGACGGCCACCCCCATGCGGAAGTCCTTGCGAAATGCACGCGCCAGCCCCGTGCTCTGCAGTGCGGCGGCAACGGCGCGACGTTTGGCCGTGGCCAGCAGGCCAATGGCGGCGAGCTTGCAGAGTACCGAGCGGCGGGACATCGGGAGTGGCGAAGAACTATTGGCGGAACTCTTGCGAGAGGGCATCGATGTTCTCCTTTCGGCGTGCGTGTGCGGCACGGCAATACTTGAGGCTATGCTAGCGCGAGTCCAGTCCGTGAGGGTCATCGATGAGCGTTGCCGTGGAATGCGTATGGCCGTTGGCAGCAGTGCTGGGCGAGGGGCCTTTATGGTCTGCCACCGATGGCGCGCTGTGGTTCGTGGACATCAAGGGCAGTCGCATCCATGCGTTCAGTGAGGCCACCGGCGCAACGCGCAGCTTCGTCACGCCGGCGTTCTCCGCATTCGTCTTCAGGGACCGCCGTGGCGGAATGATCTGCGGCCTGCGTTCCGGCCTGTATCGCTTCGATCCATCGGAGAGTCGTTTCGAGCCGATCGTACAAGTAACCGATGCGCGTCCCGCAGACCGCCTGAACGATGGATACGTGGATCAGCTGGGTCGGCTCTGGTTTGGAACCATGGACAACGACGAGCGCGAAGCCACGGGAGTGCTGTACCGGTTCGCGGCCGGTCGACTGGAACGGATGGACGACGGCTATGTCATCACGAATGGGCCGGCCATGAGCGCGGACTGCCGGGTTCTGTACCACGTCGATACTGGACAACGCTGTGTCTATGCTTTCGATGTCGACTCGCGCGGAGCGCTGTCGGGCAAGCGGCTATTCGTGAAGGTGGAGGAGCCGGGCGTCTATCCGGATGGGCCGACCGTGGACAGTGTCGGCAATGTGTGGGTAGCGATGTTCGGCGGCTGGAGTGTGCGGTGCTACTCCCCGCGCGGGGAGCTGCTGCGCAGCATTGATCTGCCCGTGGCGCAGTGCACGAAGGTGGCCTTCGGCGGCGTCGATCTCAAGACGCTGTACATCACGACGGCGTCAGTCGGATTGTCCGATGCCCAGCGCCTGCAGCAGCCACTGGCAGGCGGGCTGTTCCGCACACGAGTGGAGGTGGCGGGGTTGCCGGCGAACGAATTCGCCGGCTAGCCCACGTGCTACTTGCGCTGACTGAAAGACAGGTTGCGCCCGAAGAAAGGCAGCATGTAGTCCTGCACGCGGAACGCCACGTGACTGGTGTGATCTCCCTGGTACACCTCGAACGTACTCGCAATCCCCAGTGCGCGTAATGCCTCGTGCATGCGACGGGTATCCTCGAGCAGCGTGTCCTTGTCGCCCACATCCAGCGCGATAGCGCGATACCGACGGACCTTCCACGCGTACTGATCCAGGAAAGCCAGCGGGGCGTTGGCGATCCACTTTGCCAGAATTTCCGGCCGCTCCTTGCCGGAGGCATCGACCGGAAGGTCCACAAACAGCGGAGAATTGTTTGGATTCGGTGACCACGCTGAAGCCAGTGCCAGCGTGCCGCGCAGCCCGAACGGCAGGCTGCTCGAGGCATCGGCTGACGATAGCCCCTGAATTTGCTTCACCTGCTCAGCGGTCAATCCACGGGCGCCGCTCGGTGACTGGCAACAGGGCGACATCAGATACAAGGCGCCATAGCGTTCGGCGCGTCTGATGCCGATTCTCGAAGCGCCGTAGCCGCCCATCGAATGACCCACGAGGCCACGGCTCTCTGGTCTGGCCAGCGTTCGATAATGCGAATCGATGTAGTCGATCAGTTCATCGGCAATGAAATTCTCGAAGTTCCCGGTGGCCACCGAGTTGGAGTAGAAGGCGCCGTTGTAGACGTTCTTGCTGTTGGGCAGTACGAGGATCATCTCCGGCGTGCCCTTGGCAAATGCACCCTCGGCGGTCTGCGGCAGCCGGATTTCCTTGGTCCACTGTTCGGCGCTGATGGAATAGCCGTGCAAGGCGTAGACCACCGGATAGCGGCGGCCGCGCTCGCGGTCGTAGCTGGGCGGCAGCACCACGATCACATCCC
>DATNCK010000458.1:0-8173 GCA_035571575.1 Steroidobacteraceae bacterium
ATGGCAGGTCCCAGTCGCACATCGATGGTCGCGGCCGGCCAGCTCGCCGACACCTGTGCAGCCTCCTGGTCCGCAATGGGTGCAGCGGGCACCGGCGCAGCGCCGGGTCCACGCGGCCGCAATCCGCCCACGGGCGCGCCCTGCACGGCCAACTCCAGCGCCGTGCCCGTGCGCGCGGACTCGATGCCGTAGGTGCCGGCGACAAAGTTGTCACCCGCCACCGGCCAACCATCGCGCCACAACAGCGGCCGTATGTCGAGCACGCTGGCGCCGCCGCGATCCAGGTCTGCCTCGTAGTGCATCGAGAATTTCTGCACGCCTGCGCCCAGGTCCAGCAGTCCGAAATGTCCGGGCCCGACGTGGCGGCCCCGCGAACCGGCGAACAGCTTGCCACCGCCCTCGAGCATGTCGATCCCCATGTTGTCGAGATAGGGTCCCGTTACTCTGCGCGAGCGACCGACGCGTATGTTGTAGGTGGAGTTCGCGCCCGCACAGCAGGAGCCATGCGTGACGAGCAGGTAGTACCACCCCTCGTGGCTGATGAGGATCGAGGCTTCGGAGTTGACGGCGACATTGAGCGGAGGCTGCCGGGGATGCAATCGCCGCCCGGTCTTCGGATCGAGCTCCACCAGCCGGATGTAACCGAAGTACGAACCATACGTCAGCCAGAGACGGCCATCACGCGGATCGAGAAATACACCCGGGTCGATGGCATTGCTGTCTTCAATGCCATCGGACCAGGCCACTGGCCCCGCATCCTCCCATTTGTAGTCGGGCGATTTTGGATCGAGGCTGCGCCCCACCAGCAGGCCGACGGCCGCCCTGGGTTGCGTGGCCGGCGCCGCGTAATAAAGGAAGAACTTGTCGCCCATGCGAATGATGTCGGGCGCCCAGGTGTTGTTGCCACCGCGGGCCAGCACTTCAGGCCCGGGCTTGCCGCCCGGAATCGCCGACATCAACATGCCGCCGCGGCGCCACTGCCAGCCGTCATCGGAGACCAGGAACGGCAGGCCGTTGCCGGTGCCGTAGGCATAGAAGCGCCCCTGATCCTCAATCACCGTGGACGGGTCGTGGATGGCCGTCTCGCCTTCGAGCGCAAGGGCTGGCGACGCCGCGGCTGCGTAGAGGAGCAATGTCAGTGATCGCATCGACATGGATCGAGCGTATCGCCGTGCCTGGTAAATGGGTAGCTTGAAAAAGACGCGACCCGCGCATACAGCCACGGGCCGCGTCCAGGGGGAACTAGATCAGAACTGCACTCTCACGCCGGCCGTGAAGTACCTGCCCATGTCGTCGTGGAAGCCCAGGGTGGGATACACGAGGTTCGGCAGACCGTTGTTCGGCGCGAAAAGAGGAGCACGTTCATTGAACACATTGTTCACCGTCAGGTAGACATCCGTCTTGTGTCCGCTGTCCGCGTTGATCTGCTTGCTGATCGTCGTGTCCAGTACCTGATAGCTTGGCAGCTTCGGCTTCACGAAGTTCTGCGCAGCTGGCGTTACCGCCGCGGTGCGTTGATCAACCTTGCCCAGCCACTGGTACTGCAACGCCAGAGTCCAGTCTTCGTTCTTGTAAGTCAGGAACGTCGTCTGCCGCATCTTCGGGGTTACGCCCCAGGTCGGAGTCGACGATGCGGTCAGCTGAGTGATGGTCTTGACCGGCGGCTGGTAGCTCGCGATGTGCCGGAACGAAACGCGACCCGGCAAGGACGAAACCAGCGACGACATGTCAAATGCGTAGTTGAGCTGGAAGTCGTAACCATGCGTCCAGGTCCGCGAAGCATTAACGCCTGCGCTCAGGATACGCGACGGGAAGTTGCCGGGCTGCTTGTAGGCCGCATTGCTGGGGTCCGTGATAGGACGGATCGCCAGCTGGCAAAACGGCGAGTTGTAGGTCGGAGCGCTCGCGATACACAGATCCTGCGCGGCGCCAGGGTAGCCAAGTGTGGTGATCGCATCGGTCATCCGAATCCTGAAGTAGTCGACCGAGAAATTCAGGTTCGGCACGATCGTCGGCGTCAGCACCACACCTGCAGTCAGCGTGCGGGCCTTCTCCGGCGTCAACTGCGGATTGCCCTGACTTGACTGGATGGTGTTGTTTGAAATACCAGTCAAGAGGTCATTGAATGTAATGTTGCCAGCGCTGGACGGCGCGAACAGGTCATTCAGGTTCGGCGCACGGATGTCGCGCGAATAGGTCGCACGGATCCGGACGTTGTCGTCAAACTGCCAATTGAGGCCAGCCTTCCAGGTCTCGACCGCGCTGAAAGTCGAATACTTCGTGTAGCGGCCGGCCAGGTTGGTCGACACATCCTTGGCGAACGGCATGCCAGCAAGCAGCGGCACGTTGACTTCGAGCGCAACTTCGGCCACATCGTTCTTGGCGCTGACGGGTGCATTGGTGTTCTGCACCCACCGGTTGGGAAGCCCGTTGGCCAGACACATGCGCAGGCCCGTGCAGTTCACGGTTTCAGTGGGCGACGCGTTGCTGATCACGTCGTAGGTCTGCCAGCGCGCATCGAAAGACAGATTGGCCCGGATCTCGCCCGCAGGCAGTCCGATGCCGAACAAGCCGCCGCCAATCGAACCGCCGACGTTGTGCATGTGCTGCTCAAGCGCCCAGAAGGTCTCGCTATTGATGTAGTTGAACGCGGCCAGGGAAGGTCCGCCAGGATTCGTGATGTTTAGCGGCACGCAACCCGGATAGAGATCCCGGTACTGCGCCTGCGTGGTCACCCAGCAGACAATTGAGCCGGAAATATTGGTGCTGACGCCATTGACGTTAATGGTGGTATTGGGCGGCGCAATCACCGCATCCAGAGCGGCCAGATACTTGGCGTTGTCCGTATTGTGGGGATTGCTGACCCTGTTGATCGTCTCTCCGTAGCTGTAGAACAGATCCCAGTCAAATGCTCCCAACTTGCCCGTCAGGCCGGTCTCGATGCTGCGCGAACGATCACGGGCGTCGGTCCGGTAAATGAGCCCTCTGGGGCCGGCCGGCTGACCGTCGAGGTTCTGCCAGATGTATGACGGCGCGGAGAAAAAGGGCGTAGTGGGCGGCGCCGGAGGCCGGGTGCCGTTCGTAGCGAGCGGCGGCGCGGCTGGCAGGCAGCGCCAGCCCGCTGCGGGGCAGGTGTTACCTGCGCCCAACAGTGCCTGCGTGGTCGCAGGAAGGAATGGGTTGTCGGCGAACAAGGTATTGGGGCGACTGCCTGACGCACTCACTGTCGCATTTACCCAATTGGACAGGTTCGAAGCCTGCGCATACGAACCCTGGACATAGCCGCTCACATTGTCCGTGAAGTCGTAACTGAATCGGCCGAACCAGTCCTTCATCGAGATGCCGGAACGGAAGGTGCCGTCCTTGACATACGACCCGTCACCGCCGGATTCAATGTTCGTCTGGCCGGTAGGCGTGCCGTGAACCAGCGGAGTTAACACGCCGGGCGCGTTGAACGTATAGCCGTTCACAGTGCAGGCGGCGCCACAATTGACGTTTCCGTATCTCGGCTCGTTGATGCGGCGGCCATACGGCGTTTCCGTCCACGGGTTCGCTGCCGAGCCATTGCCAGTGAGTACCCAGGCCTGGCCGTTCTTGCCGTAGGGACGATCGGAAATGGGGATCCTCGCCTGCTCGCGATAGCGGGCAGAAGTCTCGAAGTGTCCGCGACCATCGAGCAGCGATGTGCCCCAGGCGGCCGCGAACTCACCTTGCTCGCCATCCCCGTACTTGGAGATACCGGCGTTGGCCTCCAGCTTCAGCCCGGTGAAATTCTTGTCCAGAACATAGTTGACCACACCGGCCACGGCATCGGAGCCATACACGGCCGAGGCACCGCCCGTGACGATGTCGACACGCTTGATCAGCATCTGCGGCAGAACGTCCACATTGACCGTGCCGTTCTGGTTGGACGGGACCACGCGATGGCCATCCAGCATTACCAGGGTACGCGACGCGCCGAAGGCGCGCAGTGCAAGCACGTTGTTGCCGTTGTTGGTGGCACCGTTGCCTTGCGAGCGCGGAGTGGATCCGCCGTTCGGGCCGCCGGCCATGATTTCAGGGAGCTTGTTCAGCGCGTCAGCGATGTCGCTGGGAGTGGTGAGCTGCGCTTCCTCCATGGTGATGGCCGTGATCGGCGTCGGCGAACGGACGTTGTCGGTGATGACGCGCGAGCCGGTCACGGTGACTTCGTCAAGTTCCGTGTCGTCGGCGGACGCTGCCGGCCGCGCGCCTTGCGCCCAGATCGTGCCGGCAGGAAGCAATGCCGTGCCGAGAACCGCCGCGATCGAAACCTGCACCAAACGACTTGAAGCCATTCCGTTACCCTCCCGCCATTTTAATAAGCATACTTTTTGTGGAGTTTAGTATGACTATTTACGGACCCCTGTCAACCCGGACCCGGATCTGCGAATGGCAGGTAAGCACCCCGCGCGGGCGAGGCGCTGCATGAGGCGATGGGATGTAGTGCGGCCGGCGGATGGCCGGACCGAGTCGGGCTGCGTCGGGCTTACTTCGTCGAACCGGACTTTGCGGACGCGGCCTTGTTCGTCCGCGCCTTTGACTGGGCCCTTTTTGTTGCAATGCGCGCCTGGCCCAGGCTGATCACGCTCACCATCGCCTTGTGTGCACGCGCGCCCTTGC
Organism: Steroidobacteraceae bacterium; assembly: GCA_035571575.1. Lineage (GTDB taxonomy): Bacteria > Pseudomonadota > Gammaproteobacteria > Steroidobacterales > Steroidobacteraceae > ZC4RG30. Next base: position 4,642 of record DATNCK010000458.1, read on the forward strand.
CTGCGGCAATGGCATCGACGACCGCGGCGTGACTGGCCGCGGTGCCCTTCAGGTCCTCGGGATCATCCACCGGCGTGCTCTGGACGAACGACGCGAACAGCGCGGTTTCAATCACCGCGGCCAGCGATCGCATCATCGGATTGCCCGAAGCCACGCCGATGAGCTGGTGGAACTCGAGATCCACCTCGGCAAACTCGTCGCGGGTTCTGCTCGCGGCCATGCGCCGCACGCAGTCCCGCAGCTGCACCACATGCGTCTCGGAACGTCGTTCGGCGGCCAGGCTGGCGGCAGAGGGTTCGAATGCCAGACGGATTTCCGTAAGGGAGCGCCGGAACTCTTCGTCGAGCCCCATTTCGACACGCCACGCCAGCAACTCGGCATCGAAGAAATTCCAGCTCGAGGAATTCAGCACCCGCGCGCCCACCCGCGTCTTCAGCACCACCAGCCCCTTGGCGGAAAGCGTCTTCATCACCTCGCGCAGCACCGTGCGGGAGACGCCAAACCGCTTCAGGATCACCGCCTCGGATGGCAGCTTGGCGCCGGGCGCATGAATGCCAGTCAGGATCTCCGTGCCGATGGTGCGCGCGATGATGTCGTGACTGGAGCGCACCCTGCCGCTGTGCAGGCGGCGCATGTTCTGGAGCGACGTCATCGTGTCAGCCTATCGCGATCCCACCCCACCCGGAAGGCATAACGCTGCGGAAGCCGGCATTGGTCAGCGCAGACCCAGTCTGGACTTGACTGTGCGGTTGTCCAGGGCGTGCATTCCCGTGCCGTCGAGGCGCCACTTGTCCATGTACTGCGCGGGTCGTATCAGCGTCACCCCGGTATCCACCAGCAGCTTCTCCAGCGCAGGATCGGCGAAAGGACCGGGCGGTCCGGACTTGAAGGGACCAAACAGACCGTCCCAATGTACCGGCATATAGGCCGAGGGGCGCAGCACGGGCAGTACCAGGCTGGCTACTTCCGTGCCGCCCGTACCGATCCACAGGTCGACATGATCGACACCGGCATCGCGCAGCGCGCGACGCAGGTTCTCGAGCGGCGCGCCGTAGTCGTGTCCGTTCAGGACAATGGGCACAGCAAGGTCCACGGCGCTGGCTGAGTCCTGGAAGAACAGGCTCAGCGGGCCACGGGGTGTCTTCACGACGAACAGGTAGGCCCGTGTGCCACCACCGTTCGGAAAGTCTTCAGCGACACCGGCGTGCAGGCCGCCGTCTGTGGCCGGCACCGGCACTGCCGCGAGTTCGCGGGCGTCATGCTGCTCGGGATTCTTCGCCGAATCACCGCTGTGGTTCCAGCGCACGACGTACATGGTCACCGCATCCGCGAGCGCAATGCGTTCCCCACCGAACACCGCGCGGCAGCGTTGCGACGCAATCCCCGCCGCCTGCGTCTGCAGACACGTGGTGGGCGATCCGATGATGCGCGCCCGGGACAGCCGCGCCCACACTGGCGTGTCGAAGGAATGATCGAAATGGCTGTGGCCCGTGATGAGCAGGTTGATCGCCCGCCGCCCGCCCAGCGCATCGAACACCTCGCGCACCGCGGCTGCGTCGGGACGCATTGCACGGCTGGTCTGTGCCAGCCCGCCGCCGCCGCCGAAGAACAATTCCTGTGGCAGACGTGTGATGTAGCCATCGGCCAGAATGCGGGTTGCACCGAAGTCCAGATGCAGATTGGTGATCGACAGCCAGGTGATGTCGACATGATCGGCCGCGCCAGCCACCGCAACGAGGCAGGATGCTGCGCAGGCGGTCAGGGTGTTACGCAAGTAATGGCGCATGGCAACTCCCGAAATGGCGTCATGAATCCGGCGCGGCGCCGGCGATCATTTCCATCAGCTGCGAATTTTTGCATTCCGCCGGCAGCTCACCGACCTTGCGCCGGTCACGCAGCACCGCAACGCGATCACACAGTCTCGTGAGCTCCTCGAGCTCGGCCGAGATGAACAGCACCGCCATGCCCTGGCGCGCCAGCCGCAGCATTTCGACCATGATCTCCTGTCGGGCAGCAACGTCGATGCCGCGAGTGGGCTCATCGAGGATCAGCAACCGCGGCGCCGTGGCCAGCCACCGGGCCAACACGACTTTCTGCTGATTGCCACCCGACAGCGCGCCCACCGGCGTCTCGGCGTCCGAGACCTTGATGCCCAGCAGGTCGATGAATTCCCGGGCCAGTTCCTGCTGCCGGGAACGCGGCAGAGCGCGCCACCAGCTGCCTCGCGCCTGCAATGCCAGCGCGATGTTTTCGCGCACGGACAGACCGGCGATGATGCCGTCGGTCTTGCGTTCTTCCGGACACAACGCGAAGCCATGCCGCACGGCATCGGCCGGATGTCGCAGGTCAACTGCCTCGCCCGCCACCCGCACCTGGCCGCTGTCGGCGCGATCCAGGCCGAACAAAAGTCGCGCCAGTTCGGTACGTCCCGAACCCAGCAAGCCTCCCAGCCCGACCACTTCACCGGTGCGGATGCCAAGGTCCAAAGGCTCGAGCGCGCCGCGCCGCCCCAGGCCGCATGCCTCTGCCACCAACGGTGCATCAACTGCAACGGCGTCGCGCGCTTCACGCGCCGCAACCGTGGTCACTTCCCTGCCCACCATCGCGGCCACCAGTGCAGCTGGCTTCAGGTCCGCGACTGCGAACTCCCCCACATGCGTTCCATTGCGCAGCACGGTGATGCGATCCGAAACAGCGTAAATCTGATCCAGAAAGTGGGATACGAACAGGATGGCCAGACCGCGGTCGCGCAGGCGCCGCATCACTGCGAAGAGCTCCTGAACTTCGCGCCGATCGAGACTGGATGTGGGTTCGTCCAGAATGAGCACGCGCGCCGAGACGCCCAGTGCGCGCGCTATCGCAACCATCTGCTGGATCGCCACCGGATAACTGCCCAGCGAGCGCTGCACGTCGAGATCCAGGTTCAACTCGGCCATCAACGCTCTCGCGCCCTCGCGCATGCGGGCATGGTCGATCAGACCCAGCCGGCCCCGCGGATAGCGGCCGGCATACAGATTCTCCGCCACCGAGAGGTTCGGGCACAGGTTCACTTCCTGGTACACGGTGCTGATGCCTTCGCGCTGGGCATCAAGTGGCGTGGCCGGCGCGATGTCGCGGCCATCCAGGGAAATGCGGCCGGCGTCGGGTGCTTCGACTCCGGTGATCAGCTTGATCAGCGTCGATTTGCCGGCACCGTTCTGACCCATGAGTGCATGGATCTCCCCTGCGCGCAGCGTGAGCCGGGCATCCGTCAGCGCTGTGGTCGCACCGAAGCGCTTGTTCAGACCTTCTGCGTGCAGCGTTACCGCGCTCATTCGCCGCTCGCCAGCACTCAGTACTTGCGCTTGGGCAGTTCGGCCGCGGCCTGGTCCTGCGTGAACACGCCCTCCTCCACCACCACACGCCTGGGCACCGTCTTGCGGGCGTGTACGTCACGAATCAGCGCGGCGAGCTGGGGTCCAAGCAGTGGATTGCACTCCACCGTGGCATTGAGCTTGCCGGCCTGCATGGCTTCAAAGGCTCCGCGCACTCC
>DATNCK010000459.1:0-2386 GCA_035571575.1 Steroidobacteraceae bacterium
ATCCCACCGGGCAGCAGGTGCTGGACGGCAGCGCACGCGTGGATGCGGTTCTGCTCGGACTGGCAGGTCGCCTGCTGCCGAACTGGAGCGTCTACGCGAACTACACCCATCTCGACAGCAAGGTGCTGCAGGGCGCCGCCGATTCCGTCAGCGCCGCGGGTCAGGATTACACCAGGGGCGATAGGCTGCAAAACACTCCCGAGCACAGCGCCAGCCTGTGGACCACGTGGGACGCGATGCGTGGCCTGCAGCTGGGCTACGGCCTCACCTATTCGAGCAAGGTCTACATCCTGCAGCACACGGCACCGACCGGCGCCTTCCCTGCGGGCAGCGCGCTGCCCACGGCCGGCGGCTACGTGGTACACCGTGCAATGGCCAGCTACTCGTTGAACCGCAGCTTGCAGCTGCAGCTGAATGTGAACAACCTGTTCGACAAGCAGTACCTGACCCGCGTGCGCACGCAGCGGCTGGGCTGGGGCACGCCTGGCGAGGCGCGTTCGATCGTGCTGTCGGCCAACCTGTCCTTCTGAAGATTCCATGATCATCGCGATTCCCCAAGTACTGACTGCCGAACAAGTGCGCGAGGCTCGCGCCATCCTGGCTGCCGCCGAATGGATCGACGGCAAGGTCACCGCGGGCCACCAGTCGGCTCGCGCGAAGGACAATCAGCAGATCCGCGAGGACTCTGCTGCTGCCAGACAGCTCGGTGAGATCATCCTGGCGGCGCTGGAGCGCACGCCGCGCTTCGTCTCCGCCGCGCTGCCTCTCAAGGTGTTTCCGCCATTGTTCAACCGCTACGCTAGCGGCCAGTCCTTCGGCCTGCATGTGGACAACGCCGTGCGGATGATCCGTGGCACATCGCACCGGGTGCGCACGGATCTTTCTGCCACGCTGTTCCTGGCGGAACCTGCGGAATACGAGGGCGGCGAGCTGGTCATCGAGGATGCCTATGGCGCTCATGCGGTGAAGCTTCCGGCCGGCCACATGGTGCTGTACCCGGCCAGCAGCCTGCACAAGGTCAACGCGGTGACGCGCGGCGCGCGCATTGCTTCGTTCTTCTGGATCCAGAGCATGGTGCGTGAGGATGCGCAGCGCGCACTGCTGTTCGACATGGATACCGCCATTCAACGTCTGGCGCAGGAATCAGCGGAGCACCCTTCCGTCATCCAGCTCACCGGCGTCTACCACAACCTTCTGAGAACCTGGGCTGAAATCTGATGCGCCGCATTCTCTTCTGGGCCCACTTGAGCTGCGGCGTCCTCGCCGGGCTGTTCATCCTCTCGATGTCAGTCACAGGAGTGCTGCTCACCTATGAACACCAGATGGTCGACAGCGCCGTGCGCCGCAACTACATCGCGAGCGCAGCGGGCCAGCAGCGCCTCACTGCCGATGAATTAGCCGTCGCAGCACGAGCCGCCGGTGGGGATCGCCGCGTGTCGCTGGTGTTCGACGCCGACCCCGGCGCGCCGGTGACGGTCAGCGCCGTCCGCGAAACCGTCGCCCTGCTCAATCCGGTTACCGGCGCCACGATCACCGATGCCGCAGCAGGACCGCGCGGCTTCTTCCGCGCCGTGGAGAACTGGCATCGCTGGCTGGGCGGCAGCGCGCGCAGTCCAGGCGCCATCCTGCTCGACTACGCCAACCTGCTGTTCCTGTTCATCACGCTCAGCGGGCTCTATCTCTGGCTACCGGCCGTCTGGCGCTGGCGCACCGTGCGCGGGTTGTTGCTGTTCCAGCGCAAGTACATCAACGCCAAGGTGCGTGACTTCAACTGGCACCATGTATTCGGCGCCTGGATGCTCGTTCCGCTGTTCCTGATCGCACTGTCAGGGGTGGTCATGTCCTTCCCCTGGGCCAACAATCTCGTCTATGCCACCTTTGGCGAACAGGCCCCACAGCGTGGCGGCGGTCCCATTCCTGGTCCTGGTGGCGGCGCAGCTGCGCGCCCGGACCAACGATTGCCTGGCGCGCAGGACGGTTCCCAGCCGCAGCGGAGCGCAGCAGCCCAGGAAGGTTCATCACAGCGGGCCAGCCTGCAACAACTTCTCGACGCCACCACCGCGCGAATCGACAACTGGCAGCGCGTCACCTTGCCTCTGACGGGGCGCGGCGAACGCGTCGAGCTCGCCGTGGAACTGCGTTCGGATGAACGCCGGCCACCGCGCAGGACAGTCGTGCTGAACCGTGCCGACGCGAGCGTGGTGGAGATACAGGGAGCAACCGGCGCCGCCACACCGTCGCGCGGACAGCAGGCGCGTACTTGGCTGCGATTCGTGCACACCGGCGAGCAATACGGCATTGTCGGCCAGACCATCGCGGGACTGGCCTCGCTGGCAGCATGTTTCCTGGTCTACACGGGTCTCGCGCTCGCGTGGCGACGACTGAT
>DATNCK010000460.1:0-4057 GCA_035571575.1 Steroidobacteraceae bacterium
GAATTGACGCAGCAGTGGCACGTCGACGGGGCGACCCTGGCTCATCGTATGAATCCGTTCCTTATTCGCGGTGGCGCGCAGTTGCGCCGTGGCGTTCTGTTATCGAGAAAATGGTAGCACGCGCGTCAGAGCGCGGACCAACCGGGATCGGGCGTAAACCGTGAACCATGTTGCAGCGTGAGATGCTCGAGTCGTGCTTTGAGCTGCGCAGGTCCCTCGGCACGCGCCCAGGCCAGGGGGCCGCCGCGGAAGGGCGCGAAGCCCGCACCGAAAATCACCCCCGCATCGACCAGGTCGGCATCGGCCACGATGCGTTCGCGCAGGCAGGCCACGCTCTCGTTCACGAAGGTCAGCATCAACCGGTCGGTGAGCTCCTGCGGCACCGAGGCCTCATCCACTTTCTGCTTCAGCGCCTTGCCATCGACCCAGGTGTAGTAGCCCTTGCCGCTCTTGCGGCCCAGCGTCTTCGCAGCCAGCAGTGCCTCCAGACGCGTCAGTGGCAGCGGCGGCGTGCGACCGATGGCCGCACCGATGATGTCGCCCACGTGCTTGCAGACATCCAGCCCCACCACATCCGCCAGCTCTATCGGTCCCATGGGCATGCCGAAACGCGTGGCTGCGGCATCCACCACCTCAGGCTGCAGTCCCTGTTCCACGGCCACCATGCCTTCCTGCATGTAGGGAATCAGCACGCGATTGACCAGGAAGCCTGGTGAGCTGCGGCAGGGCAGTGGCAGTTTGTCGAGCTTGCGGACGAAGGCGGTGGCCGCGGCGAGCACCTCTGTATCCGTCTGTTGTCCTTCGATGATCTCCACCAGCGGCATCTGGGGCACCGGGTTGAAGAAATGCAGTCCCACGAAGTGCGCGGGATCTGGCAGCCCGGCAGTCAGTGATTCGAGTACCAGGCTGGAGGTATTGGTGGCCAGGATGGCTCCTGGCTTCATTCGCGGCTCGAGTGATGCGTACAAGGCGTGCTTGGCATCGCGGTCTTCGAAGATGGCTTCGATGATCAGATCTGCCTGTGGCACGGCCGCGCCCGCCACATCTGCGCTGAGCCGCTGCGTGGCGGCAGTGCGTTCCTGCGGATCCGCAATACGCTTGGCGAACAGTTCGCCGGCTCTTTGCAGTGCCGGCTGCACCCGCTCGAGGCTTTGATCCTGCAGCGTCACCGTAAAGCCGCGCATGGCGCACACGGCTGCGATGTCCCCGCCCATCACGCCGGCGCCCACCACGTGCACATGGCGGATGGCCTCGCCTGCGGGGCTGCGCTTGCCGCCGAGGCTCTTCAATCGATCCTGCAGCAGGAACACGCGCACCAGATTGCGCGCAGTGGGCGTGAGGAACAGCGCGGCAATGGAATGCGCCTCGGCTTCGTACGCGGCGCGGCCATGCGCGCCGTACTTCGCCCACAGGTCGACGACGGCGTAGGGGGCGGGGTAGTGCTCGCGCCGCACGCGTGAGGCCACCTGCCGGCGCAGCGCTTCGGTGATGAAGCTGCGCACGGGCCACCACGACAACGCGCGCTCGAGCAGCGGCGGCGAGTGCGGTGCCGGACGTTTCTCGATCAGACTCCGGCAGGCGGCATCGGCCTGATCCGCCGGCACCAGCGCATCGACCAGGCCGATGCGCAGTGCCTTGTCGCCGCGGATGTTCTTGCCGGTGAGCATCATGTCCATGGCGGCGCGCACGCCGATGAGCTGCACTGAACGCACCGTGCCGCCGAATCCCGGATGGATGCCCAGCTGCACCTCGGGCAGTCCCAGGGTCAGCCGTCCATCATCCACGCCAACGCGATAGCGGCAGGCCAGTGCCAGCTCCATGCCGCCACCCAATGCAAAGCCCTGCAGCAGCGCCACCGTGGGACAGCGCAGCGCGGCAATGCGATCGCACAACCGCTGGCCGCGCAGGATCATTGCCAGCGCCTCATCGGCGGAAGTGAGCGTGGTGAATTCGCGCACATCGGCGCCGGCGATGAAGCCGCTCTTCTTGGCCGAGCGGATGATCAGTCCGCGGGGAGGCGCGGATTCGATCTGCTTCAGCACTGAATCCAGTTCGGTGAGCACCGCCGACGACAGTGTATTGGCCGAGCGTTCGGGTACGTCGAGCCACAACACGCCGATGCCATCGGGGCCGGTTTCGTACTTCCATGCGGCTGAGCTCATGTCTGGCTCCCCCTCACCGTGAAATCGCAGACCAGCGGCCGGTGATCCGACAGCCGGATGTCCGGAACGGAAAACCCTGTCACGTCGATGCGCTCGCTGACCAGCACGAAGTCGAGTTCGGCGCGCGGCGCGTTGGCGGGGTAGGTGGGCACATTGGCCGTATTGGCACTGTGCAGCCGTGCTGCTCGCATGAACAGATACAGCTCATGCGTGCCCCAGAAGGTGTTGAAGTCACCGGCGACGATGACAGGTTTTGGCGATTTCTCGACCAGGTCATGCAGGTAACGCAGCTGGTACTGCCGATGGCGATACTTCAGCGACAGGTGGACCAGGAATACGCATACCTCGTCCAGTTCCAGTTCGATGATCAGCCGCTTGATGCCCGAATCGAAGTAATGGAAACGTTCGCCGTGCACGCGTGGCGCCGCCAGGAAGGCATTGGCCTGCTTGCGCACGATGGGCAGGAAATGGTTGACCGAGGAAGCGCCATATTTGCACTCATATGTGGAGTAGTGGCCCAGGCTGGTGGCGATGAACTCCGCCTGGTTCACCATGCCCGAGCGCACCGAGCCGGTATCCACTTCGATCAGGCCGATGACGTCGGCATCCTGTCGGCGCAAGAAATCGGTAAGGCCGTTCAGCACCCGACGGTTGCTGCGCAGGTATCCGGCGCCGGGCACGGGCAGGTGGAAGCCGGGGCCGAAGCCCGTCGCGTAGCGGATGTTGTAGATCACCAGCCGCAAGCTCTCACCTCGTCCTTCAGGCCACCGTGAGGCTAGTGTATCGGGTGTTGAGGTACACTGGCCGCATGTCGCAGAAGAATCCGATCCGCGTATTCGTCACGCACAACTGGCACGATCAGGACGACTATTTGCGAGTGTTCGAATACCTGGAAAGTGCGCGCAATTTCTTCTACCGCAACACCGGCACGCCGGACAAAGCGCCGCAGGCTGCCGATACGGAATCCGTGCGCGAGGAACTGCGCAAGCAGATCAATGCCGCCGAGGTGGTGATCGCACTGGCCAGCCTGTATCTGGAACAGCCTGATCTCACCATCTTCCAGATGAACTACGCCAAGTCGCAGAAGAAGCCGGTGGTGCTCATGCGGCAGTTCGGCTTGAAATCCGAGCCCTCCAAGCTGCTGCTCGAACGCGCGGATGAAGTGCCGGATTGGGAAGAGCGCGGCCTTGTGGATGCCATCCGTCGGCTGGCGCGTGGTGAAAATACTGCGCGTTTCGACACTGTCGAGTTCAACCCCGACGAGTTCAAGGACTTCAAGCTCGATTGATCCGCGCGCGGCAGCCCAGGCCGCAGCTGAAGTTCAGGCGTCGGCGGCGAACAGATTCACGATCGGTGCACTCACTGGATTGCGCACGCTGCGCCGGACAGTGATCGCGGTGCTCGTGCGCGCCGCCGCAGCGAAAATACGCACCACCAGTTCGGCGTGGCGCGAGGCTTCCTCGTTCGACATCTTGCGCACCGAAGCGCGGATCGCAGATTCACGCGGCAGGGGACGCTCGCGGCGCATCGCCGCGCACAGGGATTCGAATTCACCGCGCAGCTGTTCGGGCAGATCGTCGACGTCCAGCTGAATGAGGTGCGTTGCATAAGCATCAGCCAGGCGATCTTTGATGCTGCCGCCCTGAGAGAGGGTGGTAATGGCTTGCTGCAGCAGGTCCAATACGTTGTCCATGCGCTGATCTCTTTGGGAAGCCGACTTCGAACGTTGGTCTTGTTATGCGAGCAACCTCAAGTAATTCCTGAAGGCTGCACCAGCAGAACCTCACGCAGAGTCAATGAGGTACGACCGAAATATACACCTGCGTCCACCCTGCGCAAATTGAAATGTCACCTCGATGGCAGTGCTTGGAATGTCTGGTACCGGTGCGCTCTGT
>DATNCK010000461.1:0-3326 GCA_035571575.1 Steroidobacteraceae bacterium
TCATCCATGGCGCGGATGAAACGGGCCGTCAGGGCGTCGATGGCCTCGTTGTTCTCGGCGGCACGACGGATGATCTTGTCGTCGATATCGGTAATGTTGCGCACATAGGTCACGGCATAGCCGCGGCTGCGCAGATAGCGCTGCACCACGTCGAAGGCCACCATCATGCGCATGTGGCCGATGTGGCAGTAATCGTAGACGGTGATGCCGCACACGTACATGCGGACCTTGCCCGCCTCGAGACTCTGGAATGGTTCGAGCTTGCCGGTCAGGGAATTATGGATCTGGAGCATCGGCGAATTTTACGTGATCGCAGGACTTCCGGGCATGCCTGCACTATATTCGATGCATGTCCCGCGGCCGCTACCTGTTTGTCTCGGACCTGCATCTGGATGCCGATTCACCTGAGGCCGTGGCGCAATTCATCGGCTTTCTGCGCGGTGAGGCACTCGAGGCCGATGCGCTGTACATCCTGGGCGACCTGTTCGAGAACTGGATCGGCGATGACGACGATGAGCCCACGCGTGCGGCAATCTGCGCAGCGCTGCGCGAATACACCGCAAGGATTCCCTGCCATGTGATGCTGGGCAATCGCGACTTTCTGCTGGGTGCCGGCTTCGAGCGTCGCAGCGGCTGCAGGCTGCTGCCCGATCCGGTCCGGGTGCAGCTGGGCGCCACCACGCTGCTGCTGTCGCATGGCGATCTGCTGTGCACGGCCGATGCCGGCTACCAGCGCTTCCGCGATTTCACGCGCCGGCCTGCGACGCAGCGCCGCTTCCTGTCACTGCCTCTGAGCACGCGCCGGGCACTGGCGCGCGCCGCGCGTGCCGGCAGCCGGCGCTACACGCGAAATCAGCCGGAACGGATCATGGATGTCAGCCCGCAGGCAGTGACAGCGCTGTTCAGGCTGGGCGCCACAGGCCTGCTGGTGCATGGGCACACCCATCGCCCGGCGACGCATGCGCATGAGGTGGATGGACGATCGGCCACCCGAATCGTGCTTGGCGACTGGTACGAACAGGGCAGCTGCCTGGCGCTGCACGCCGATGGCCGCTACGAAATGCTGCCGGTGGCCCCCCGCGCAGGGTCGACACTCAGCATCGAACCCAGCAGCTCGCGCGTGTAGGCGGCTGCCGGCTGCGCGAACAGCGCTTCAGTGGCGCCCTGCTCCACCACTTCGCCCTGCCGCAATACCAGCGTCCGTGCGCACAGGAAGCGGGCGGCGTGCAGGTCGTGGGTCACCAGCAGCAGCGCCAGGGATCTCTGGCGCTGCAGATCCATCAGCAGCCGCAACACCTGGGCGCGCAGAGCCAGATCCAGCGCCGACACCGGCTCGTCACAGATCAGCATGTCCGGCTCCGTAATCAGTGCGCGTGCAATGGCCACGCGTTGCGCCTGACCACCGGAGAGCTCGGAGGCGCGGCGACTCAGATGCTCCGCACTCAGACCCACCGTCCGCAGTTGAGCCAGCGCCTGTTCGCGCAGTGCTGGACCGATCGCGCCTATGCCGCTGCGCAGCGGGTCGGTCACGATCTGCAGCACATCCAGCGCCGGATTCAGCGAGGCGATGGGATCCTGGAAGACGATCTGGATGCGGCGCCGCTGCGCGCGCAGCTCGGCGGCGGAAAGAATGGCCAGATCGTGACCGTCGATCAGCACCTGCCCTTGCGACGGCCGCTGCAGCCGCAGCAGCGAGCGCACCAGTGTCGATTTGCCCGCGCCAGACTCGCCCACCACGGCCAGCGTCTGGCCGCGATGCACAGATAGATTCACCGAGTGCAGCAGCTGCCGGTGCGCGCCCTTGCCCCAGCGCTGTGCCGTGTGCACCTGCACGGCCAGATCGCGGGCTTCGAGCAATGGAGGCGCGATCACGACAGACATGACAGGCCCTCGAGTTCGCGCGCGGCGTTCAGCAACGTGCGCGCGTAGGCGCTGACGGGCGAGCGCAGCAGCTGGGTTGTCTCTCCCTGCTCGACGATGACGCCATGCTCCAGCACCAGCACGCGATCAGCCACAGCCGCGACCACTCCAAGATCATGGGTCACGAGCAGGATCGACATGCCCTGCGCACTCAAGGCGCGCAGGCGCTGCAGCACGCGCAGCTGCGTGGTGGGATCGAGCGCCGTCGTAGGTTCATCCGCCAGCAGCAATCGCGGCGAGCCCAGCACCGCCATGGCCAGAAGAGCCCTCTGCCGCATGCCGCCCGACAGCTCGTGGGGGTACTGCTGCAGGAGGCGCTCGGGTTCAGCCAGCTCCACATCAGCCAGCGCGCCAATGACACGTTCCCGTGCATCGCCGGCTTTCATGCCCTGTTCCTGCAGCACCTCGACAAGCTGCCGCCCGATGCGCAGATAGGGGTTCCACGACAGCAGCGGATCCTGGAACAGCATGGCGATCTGCCGGCCGCGCAGCCCGCGCCATGCCGACTCATCTGCTGCAACCAACTCCTGTGCACCGAAACGTGCGCTGCCGCTGAGCAGGGCTCCGCGCATCTGCAGGCCCAGCAGGCTCAGCAGCAGCTGCGATTTGCCGGAGCCCGACTGCCCCACTACCCCGAGAATCTCGCCACGCCCCACCTCGAAATTCAGCTCGCACAGCACCCGGGCACCATCCTTACGGTGCAGCGACAAGTTGCGTACCTCGAGCAGCGGTTCAACCGGCATGGCGGTCCCGCAGGGCATCGCCCAGCCGGTTGCAGGCGTACACCAGCACGATCAGCAGCGTTGCGGGCAGCACCAGCAGCAACGGGCGTGCGCGCATCTGAGCCGCGCCGTCGGCGAGCATGACGCCCAGAGAGGTCAGAGGTGACTGCGCACCCAATCCGATGTAGCTGAGGAAGGCCTCGGTGGAAATGATGGCGGGAATGGTCAGCGTCAGGCACACCAGCGTCACCCCCATGAGGTTGGGCACGATATGGCGCCACATGATGGTCGCCGGCGGCAGGCCTGCCACCTCGGCGGCGACCACGAATTCACGCGCCTTCAATCCCAGTGTCTGGGCTCGTACCACTCGCGCGATATCCAGCCACGACACCGCGCCGATGGCGATGAACAGCAGCACCAGGTCACGGCCAAACAGCACCGTCAGCACCACGACAAAGGGCGTGAGCGGCACGGAATACAGCACATCCACCAGGCGCATCATCACCGCATCCGTGCGACCGCCGCGATAGCCTGCCACCACACCCCACAGCACACCGATGGCAAGGCTGATCAGGCTGGCGGTCAGCGCCACCAGCAGCGAGATGCGGCAACTCCACATCAATCGCACCAGCAGATCGCGACCCAGCTCATCCGTGCCTAGTACATGTCCGCCCTGCCAGCGTG
>DATNCK010000462.1:0-2825 GCA_035571575.1 Steroidobacteraceae bacterium
TGCCGGCGGCGCGATCGCCGGCATTCTCATCGCCTTCCTGGCCGGTGTGATGGGCGATCTGGACGCCACCTTGCAGCGCTGGGCCACTGGCCACAACCCGTTCTATGAAGGTCCGTGGTCGGACCTGCTGTCGATGCTGCCCTTCCTGGGCCTGAGTCTGCTGCTCTGGCTGGTTGCGCGCGGATCGCTGCTATCGAAGCCGGACGCGGCGAACCGCTGACCACGCGACCCGTACGACTGCAGGGCAGATAGCCAGCGGTTTGCGACAGCGCACGCACAACGTTCTGTTGTCGGCGTTCTCGGCGCCGCATTGAGGGCAGTACATTTTCTTTTTCTCTGCTGTAACAGGTAGCGGCGGATTCTGCCACGGGCCGCTCTGGGGCCAAACCTGATTTTTGGGCGATTTCGCCCAAATTGCGATGTTGAGAGGTTAACGCAGGTTAAAGAATGAACCTGCGTTGGTGGACCTTCAGTCCTTCGAATGCCGGTGTGCGGCCCCGGTCATGCGGTCGAGCAGGCCCAGCATCAGCGCCGAGACCACAAAGGCCATGTGCATGATGACGTACCACATCAGCTTGTCGTTGCTGATGGTGTCCGCTTCCATGAACTTGCGCAGCAAGTGGATGGATGAAATGGCAACGATTGACGCTGCAACCTTCAGCTTCAGCGTGCCGGCGTCCAGCTTGCCCAGCCAGCCCAGTTTCTCGGCACCGCCGTCCACATCGAGCTTGGAGACGAAATTCTCGTACCCCGAGAACATCACCATCACAATGAGCCCTGCCACCATGGCCAGGTCGACCATGGCCAGCAGCGCCAGCACCACCTGCGATTCGCTGAAGTCAGCTTCACGCAGATGCGAGAACACATGCCACAGCTCATCGAAGAACTTGTAGCCCAGCGCGATCAGCGCCAGGGACAGGCCCAGATACACGGGCGCGACCAGCCAGCGGCTGGCGAAAAAGAGACGTTCGATGGTGCGTTCGATCATGCGGCGATTATAGAGACCGCCGCTCCGCGCGTCAGATAACTGCCTGCGCCTTCGACAGCATAGGCGTTGCGACCGAACACCACTCCGCGCAGCGCCTTGTCGAAACGGTAGCTTTTCAGGGTGCGCAGGGGTTCGTCGCCAGTGCGCTCGCCGGTGGTCTGCTCGATAGTGGTGATCACGCAGCGTGTGCAGGCCTTGGTGAGCTGCAATGTCACGGCATCACTGCGCAGCGCCGAGGCAGCGTCTTCGGCATACGGCTCCACGCCATCCAGCAGCACATTCGGCCTGAAACGCTGCACGGGAAGGTCATGGCCGACGCGCGCGGCAAGATCGGCGATCGACGCCCGCGACAGCACCAGCAGCGGATATCCATCGGAAAACAGCGTGGAAACATCGCGCCCGGCAGTCCATTCGCGATTCGAAAGTCGCGGTCGGCTGGTGTCGAAACGCACCAGTCGCAGCGACCTGCCGAGCCAGCTGGAAAGAAATTCGGCCGCCTCGCGGCCCGCATCGAAAGCCGCGCAATGGGAATTCCACACCTGCACTTCCACCGACTCCCCTTCATGACCCAGCGGCACCGACAAGGCGGCACCCGAAGGCAGCGAGAGTCGCAGCGAATCACTGCTGATGGCGGTGGCCAGCAGCGCCAGGCGGCTCTCTTCGCGTTGCGTCAGGAAGCGGCCGTTCTCATCGACGATCAGCCACTCGCGATCGTGCAGCAGGCCGTGCGGGCCGAGCTGCACGCGTTCGCACTCGATGCCGGCGGCCGATTTGACAGGATAGATGTAGAGGCTGCCGAGTCTCGGCGTCATGACACCAGTTTGCCCGACACCGCGGCACGAGTGGGCCGGCTTTCCTGGCCCTCGCGTCGCGGATCGGTTTCCAGTCCCTCGACGCAGCGTTCGAGATAGCCGCGCAGTTCGGTCACTTCATGCGCAGATAGGCGCGACAGCATCTGTGTCATCACCGGCGCGCCGGCGCCGCGCGCGGCATTCAAGCGCTCCAGGCCAGCTGGTAGCAGGAACCAACGGTCGGCACGACGGTTGTGTGGATCGGGCCGGCGTTCCACACTGCCCTCGCGTTCCAGTCGCCGCAGCAGTCCCGTCATGGTCTGGGCGGTGACCAGCAGGCGGCGGGCGAGGCGCGCACCGGCGATGCCGGGCTCCTGCTGCAATTGATCCAGCGTCACCAGATGCGCGAAGGACACATCGCTGTTGCGACGCAGCCGCTCGTCCACCTGGTGGCGGAATTGATGCATCAGCCGCTTGAGCAGAAAGCTGATCTGCTCTTCGGGAGTGCGCTGACCGGCGCGTTGCGAAGTCACCATCGGAGAGTTCTGGAGGTTGCTTGCCAAACCTAAGGTACCTGATAATATATCAGCCACCTGATATCAGACAAGCCGAGTGATTCCGATGCGCAAGGATACGACGCCCTCTGTGCGACCCCCTTCATTGCAGAAAGTTCTGCTGATCGCCGTTGGCGCATGTGCCCTGCTCACTGCGGGCTGCAATCGCAAGCCGGCCGATGCGGGCAAGCCGGGCGACAAGCCTGCGGCCACCGCCGGCGCACCGGGTGGCAAGGGCCCGGCCACCTCGTCGATGACGGTGACCACCACCCAGGTGCACAGCGAGGAAATCGTGCGCAGCGTGCCGGCCACCGGCTCGATCTATCCCTGGCAGGAAGTGATCATCAGCGCCGAAGTGGGCGGCTATCGCGTGGCGGATGTGCTGGTCGATGTGGGCACGCGCGTGGCCAAGGGCCAACCGCTGGTGCGCCTGTCCGGCGACATGCTGGCGGCAGACCTCGATTCCAAGCGCGCCGCGCTGCGCAGCGCCGA
>DATNCK010000463.1:0-8292 GCA_035571575.1 Steroidobacteraceae bacterium
CACCTTGTGGCTCAGAGTCACGGCTTTCAGTGATTCCGCGCGGGCGCGGTCGATCAACCCGCGTTCGTAGAAGGTGCGCACGGAATTGGCGCGCACAGCGGTCTCCGGATCAACCACAAAGGGCATGAAGCCGCTGCGGTCGGTGATGGATTCGCAGTCCGCGATGGCCTTCTGCCACCACTGCGTTGCTACCCGGCATTCACCGCGCGCTGCCGTGGCGCCAGCGCGGAACATGGCGGTCATCACCGACAGTGCCTGACGGTCGGGCCCCTGCAGTTGATCGAGCCGCTCGGCCATTTCCTGCAGTTTCACGTACTCGCCACGCGAGAACAGCGAGGCGCCGTAGCCATTGAGCAGCAGGGCACGGGCGGGATGTTGTGGCAGCAGCTCGCACAGCTCGGCGACGCGCTCGACGGTGCCACGCGATGCTGCGGAGCCGATGCCATGCAGTTGACCGACGGCGGTCCCCAGCGGGCTCTGGATTCCCAGTTCCAGCGCCAGCCGTTCAGCACCTTCCGGCAGCAACCGCAGCAGCGTCAGCGCGTGCTCGCAAAGTTCGATGGCTGCCTGCGGCGCGAAGCTGCGCAGTGCGCCCTGCGCGGCCAGAGCATAGGCGCATAACGCCGGCGCGATCTCACGTCCGCGTTCGTAATGCAGCGCATGTTCGGCAGCAACCAACGGCACCCCCTGGTCTGCGCCGGTGGCCAGTGCCCGGGCCACACGGCGATGTCGGTGCACGCGCGCCGCCTCGGCCTGCCGCTGGTAGAAAACATGCCGATAGATGGCATGCCGGAAGGCGTAGAGAGAGTCCAGCGCCCCGTTATTCAGGTCGATGGTCGCCACATGCCGCAGCCAGTACTGCTGTCGGACCAGCTGATCGCAGGCATCGATCACGGCATCATGGGAAAGACCGAGTGCCTCCGCCACTGCGCCAGCCCGAAACTCCACGCCGCACACAGCCGCGGTTTCCAGTACCGCCACCACGTCCGCACCCAGTTTCGCGATACGTGCCTCGACCGCGCCAGCCAGATCCTCCGGTACGGGCAATGGCTTCGCAGAAGCCAGCTTCAAGCTTTGCCGTTCGCGGGTTGCATCTGGCTCCGCCGCAAGCAGCGTATCGATCACCGTGGCGACGAACAGCGGCAGGCCATCCGTGTGCGCGTGCACGCGGCGGATGAAGGACTCCGGTGCTTCGCTTGCCGGTGCGCGGCTGCGCAGGTACTCCTGCACTTCGGCCTCGGAGAAAGGATCGAGCAGGATCTCCTCGCACAGCCGATGCAGCCGCAGCTCCTGCCGCAATTGCTGCAGCGGATGCCCCTCGGCAATGACCTGCGTAAGCCGGAAACTGCCGATCCACAGCATGCGCACCGGCGTGCGCTGCCGTGCGAAATGATCCATCAGCCGCAGTGTTGCCTGATCGCACCAGTGCAGGTCCTCGACGATGAACAGCAGCGGCTGCGTCTGCGTGAACCGCACCATCAGTTCGTGGAACTCGCGCACCATGCGTTCCTGGCTCACTCCCGCCAGTTCGCGCGCCAGCGCCGCGCGTTCGGCTTCGGGCACCAGCCATGGCAGCTGCAACAGCCAGGTCGGCGCCACCGTGCGCATCGTGCCCATCAGTTCCGGGTAAGCGCGGCAGAGATCTCCCAATGCCTGGAGGATGGGCAGGTAGGGTTCACCACTGCCGTACTGCTCGACGCACTGGCCCTGGCAGATGGCCGAAGCGCCCGAGCCTCGTGTGAAATGCTCCAGCAACGTGCTCTTGCCGACGCCGGCGTCGCCGGCCACCCACACCAGCTGTCGCTGTGCCGCGCCAGCACGCCGCCAGCATTCGCTCAGGCGTTGCAGGGCGCCGCTGCGACCGATGAAGGAGTCTGTACCAGCGCCATCCTTGGCGGCAGGGGGAGGGGCGACCTGTCGTTCATCGCGGGCAATGGGTGCAATGAAACGGTAGCCAAGCCGTGACGCGGTTTCGATGAAGCGCGGGCTGGTGGCATCGTCCGCCAGCGCAGCACGCACCTGGCTGATGGTGGTCTTCAGCACCGACTCGCTGACATGCTGGTGGCCCCATACGGCATCCAACAAGGCGTTCTTGGTTACCAGCACGCCAGGCTGTCGAGCCAGCGCGCACAGCACGCCGAAGGCCTTGGGCGGCAACGCCACGGCCGTGCCGCTGCGTTTCAGGCGAGCGTCGGCTTCATCCAGTTCAAAATCATCGAAGCGCAGCTGCAATGCCGCCGAGGTCATGTTCTTTCCGGCAATCCCTGGAAATTGCGTCGGGCCAGTTCCTGCAACGCGCTGATGGTAGCCGGTGCCACCAGGCCGCGCCGCGGATCATCCAGCAGGGCCTTCACGCGCTGTTGGGCCATGGCCTGATCATCGGGCGAGAGCCAGACCTGATCCTTGGCCAGGCCCAACCGTTGCAGCAGTCCATCGTTCTTGCTGGTGTTGCTGGCCATCAGCAGCAGCGGGGTGCCGAGACAGGCGGCCGCGATGCTGTGATGGAAGCGGCCCGAGATCAGCAGCGCGGCACCGGCAATGCTCGCCAGCCATTCGGATTCCGAGGTGGCGGCTACCAGCGTGCAGTCGACGCCAACGCGCTCATGCAGCGCCTGCAGCAGCAGTACGTCGTCATGGGCCAGCCAGGCGTTGGCACCGGCGAGAATCTCCACGCGATAGCCAGCCTGATGCAGTTGCCGGATCAGCGTCTTCAGAAGATCGATCACGGCAGGGCTGAGCTGAACCGATCCGGCAATGACCACGCGCCGTTCGGCGCTACGGCGCGCCACGGGCGGGTGCCTTGCAACGAACAACGGCAGGCAATCGAAAGCTGGTGTTGCATTGACACCGAGTTGCGCCAGTCGCGCAGCGCTGGACTCCTCGCGCACCGCGATGAAATCCACACTGCCGTAAACCTTGCGGTACAGCGCCTCGATTGTCTCGGATGAGCGGCCGTCGGCAGTGGGATAGCCCGAATGGTTGATGAGGCGTGTGTGCCTGTGGAAGCGCTGCTTCGCGATATAAGCCAGGTACAGCAGTGCACACGCGGTCTGACCCAGATCGTGGATGCTCCCCTCACCATTCACGACCACGCTGGGCACGTTCTGCATTCGCTCGATCAGTCCGGGGTTGCGTGAGCGAAAGGTCTGGAAGAGATTCTCATCATCCAGCTCCGCGGCTGTGGTGGGCAGCGGCGACAGCGCATTGATATGGGTGATGGGCACGGCATCCACGATCAGCCCGCGTGCTCGCAGCTCCTCGTGCAGCGCCAGACTCGTGCAGGCGCAACCGAAGTGATACCAGTAGGTGGTGTCATTTAGCAGCAGCACGTCCGCTTTCGGCGGCAGCGCTGCGGCGGAGGAGGTGGCGCTGGCACAGCCGACCGCAGTGCTGATCTTTCCGGGAGCATCACGCGACTGTGACGGGTGCTGCGCAGAGGCACGTTGCACCTGCTGCAGCTCGTCATGGACGCGCTCGATCACCTCGGTCCACGCGGCGGTGCCTGGCCCGGCCTGCCAGAACAGTCGCAATGACTTGTACCACTCGCTCCGCTCGAGTCCACGCCGCCAGCGCCAGTCGGCCTGGTAAGGCAGAAGCAGCCAGGTGGGAACGCCGAGCGCGCCCGCCAGATGCACGGTGGAATTATCGACGCTGATCACCAGGTCCAGTGCCGACAGCAGCGCGGCGAAGTCATCGAGATCGCGCAGGGGGTCGATGTCCTCGAAGCTCAGTAATGGATTGGCAGCCGTGCGGTTGAAGCGCGAGATCTCGTCTCGGTGATCGCCATACTGCAGATTCGCGACGCGCACACCGCCGACAGCGAACAAAGGCGCCAGACGTTCCAGTGCAATTTAACGCGCCTCGCGCGCCCGTGGGGCCGCGCCACCGCGCCACGACAGGCCGATAGTGATTCTCGCGCCGGGCACTGCCAGTCGCTCCCGCCAGCGCGCTGTGGCCTCAGCGTCGGCTTGCAGCCAGGCCGTGCCGGGGAAGCTCGATGGGCTCCTCCGCACCTGCTTCGGCAGGCTGGCCAATGAGCAGCGCAGTCTGTTGGCGTCCTTCGCCGCCAGCAGTGGCGGCAGACCGCCACGTGGCTTGGCCTGTACGTCCACATTCTCAAAAGAGCGCGCGAACAGCGGCGCCAGTCGTGGCTCGCACAGCAGCGTGGCTCTCGCACCCTGTGCCAGCACATCGGGAATGCATGAGGCAAACATCAGCTCATCGCCCACGCCCTGTTCGCCGTAGAGCAGCAGCTCGCGGCCGGTGAGGGGGCCACCATCCCACTTCGGCAGGGTCACGTGATATGGCGCATTCCCCTGCAGCGCCTCAGGCGACCAGTAGCGCCACTCGTACCAGTCCCAGCCGTCGAGATCGCCGTCGCTGAGCATCGTGCCGCCGTACTGCGTCGCCAGATCCGCATTGAGAGGATCCACAACCAGCGCCGCTCGATACTGTTCAAGCGCCAACTCGGTCTGGCCGATCGCGCGCAGCGCATTGCCCAGGTTCTGTTGGGCCACTGGCGAATGGCCATCCAGAGTCAATGCATGCCGGTACGCATCGATGGCCTCGGCGGGTTGCTCCAGGTCCTGCAGCACCACGCCAAGATTTTCCCAGGCCTTGCGATAATCGGGCTTGCGGCGAAGCGCCTCGCGATAGCTCGTGGCTGCGCCCGGCAGATCGCCGCCGTTTTGCCTGGCCAGACCCAGGTTGAACTGGAACACCGGCTCCTGCGGCCGCTGCTCCACGGCAGCGCCGAGCAGTACAAGCGAGGCGGCGACATCGCCACGCGCCAGCCGTATCAGCCCCAGATTGTGGAGCGCGCCGGCATGCGTGGCGTCAGCCGTGAGCACCTTGCCGTACAGCGCCTCGGCCGCCGCCACATCGCCGGCCTGATGACGCTGCACGGCCAGTTGCATGGCCGCTTCCATGGCGCGCCGCGCGTCTGCCGACAATTCCTGCATGCACGCATGCTCCCGGTGCCGCGCCCCGCAAGTCAAGGCAGGACGGAATGCGCTAACATCCCCTGCGACCGATCAAAACAAATCCAGGGGGCATCATGAAGTCTGCGATCCGGCTGGCGTCGTTGTCTGTGCTGCTGGCTACCGCCGCCATGGCTGCTGAGCAGCAGCGAGCCCCGATTACTCCAGCCAAGGTGCCTTTCGCCAATGGCGTGCCCGTGGCACCGACCGGTCTGGCCGACCAGCCACTGCCGAAAGGTCCGTTCACCTACCGCACCGCCGAAGAACAGAACATCCGTGTCACGGTGCTGGCACGCGATCTGGAATATCCCTACAGCCTGGCCTTCCTGCCGAACGGCGATCTGCTGTTCACCGAGCGCAGCGGCGTGCTGCGCATCATGCACAACGGTGTGCTCGATCCGAAACCCATCACCGGTGGACCGGCGTCGCGCTATGCCGGCAAGTCCGGTGGGCTGGGCGCCGTGCATGGCTACATGAGCCTGGTGGTGCATCCACGCTTTGCCGAGAACCATCTCATCTACTTCAGCTATACCAAGCCACTGGACGCCACCCGCAACGCCGCCGTGGTGGCGAGGGCGCGACTGGAAAACGGCGCACTCCACGATGAAAAGGATCTGTTCGAAGGGGAGAACCTGCGCGGTGCCGTGAGTCTGGCGATGACACCGGATGGCATGCTGTGGGTGGCCTCCGGTGGCGATGCCGCCGCGCAGGATCCCAAGGTGCTGGCGGGCAAGGTGCTGCGCGTGAAGGACGATGGCAGCGTGCCGGCCGACAATCCCTTCGTGGGCAAGGAAGGCTATCGCCCCGAGATCTACACCCTGGGTCATCGCAGTTGCATGGGGCTCACGGTGCATCCGGTCACCGGCGAGGTGTTCCTGGCGGAGATGGGGCCCAACGGCGGCGATGAGATCAACCTGCTGAAGCCGGGCCGCAACTACGGCTGGCCGTTGGTCAGCCTGGGTCGCACTTATCCGGGTCCTTGGCAGGCCAAGATCAATGAGCCCACGCATGCCGGTTACGAACCCCCGCTGCTGTACTGGATGCCTTCGATCTCCGTCTCGGGTCTCGCTTTCTATACCGGCGACAAGCTGGCCAAATGGAAGGGTGATCTGTTCGTGGGCGGCCTGCGCTACGGCGAGGTGCCCGGCACCGGCCGGCTCGACCGCGTGCTGTTCAACGACAAGTTCGAGGAGCTGCGGCGCGAGTCGCTGCTCACCGATCTGCACCAGCGCATCCGTGATGTGAAGCAGGGCGCAGATGGCCTGCTTTATGTCGCCACCGATGAGCCAAAGGGCGCCATCCTGAGGATCGAGCCGGAACCTGCTGCCGCGCACTGACGCTGACGGGGGCGGCAAATGTGTGCCGCTTCCCAGAACGGCAAACCCTGGCCGCTGACCCCCTACAGCGGCCCTCCGCAGCGCCGTTAACACATTGTCGGATACCCGAACGGCCACATTGCGTGGCTGTGGGTGTGCGCGTGTGCGAGGAACAGTCGGCCAGGGTCTTCGGGAATGAGTCTTTCGATCAACAGCAATTTGCCGTCGCTGAATGTGCAGAGAAATCTCTCGCGCAGCGGCACAGATCTGTCCCGATCGCTGCAGCGGCTCTCCTCCGGCCTGCGCATCAATTCCGCGGCGGACGATGCCGCGGGCATGGCCATCAGCACCCGCATGACCTCGCAGATCCGCGGCATGTCGCAGGCCATCCGCAATGCCAACGACGGCATTTCGCTGCTGCAGACCGCCGAAGGCGTGATGAGCGAGCTGACCCAGAACATCCAGCGCATCCGCGAGCTTGCCGTGCAGGCGGCCAATGGTTCGAACGGCGCGGCGGAACGGCAGGCCATTTCGCAGGAAGTGAAGCAGCGACTGGCCGAGATCGACCGCGCCGCCAGCTCGGCGATGTTCAATGGCCAGAAGATTTTTGCCGAGGGCGGCGCTTCCATCGGCGGCACCGACGCGCAGCGCGCCGTCTCCGATGGTCTGCGCATGGGCTGGCTGGCCAACTCCGAGCAGATGATCAAGCAGTACTACGGCATCGAAGGCGATGGCGCAGACATGCAGATCGACATCACCAAGGACACCGACGGTGCCGGCGGTTACGCGGCCTTCGTCGCCAGCAACACCGGTGGCGCCAACGGCCGCGGCACCAACCTGCGGCTGTCCGTGGACATGGCCAACTTCACGCCGCCGAACCTGCCCAATGGCGGCAACTCGCCGTTCTACAACGACCGCATCATCGCGCACGAAATGGTGCATGCGGTGATGGCGCGTTCCACCAACTGGACTTCACTGACCACTACCTCGAGCT
Organism: Steroidobacteraceae bacterium; assembly: GCA_035571575.1. Lineage (GTDB taxonomy): Bacteria > Pseudomonadota > Gammaproteobacteria > Steroidobacterales > Steroidobacteraceae > ZC4RG30. Next base: position 7,290 of record DATNCK010000463.1, read on the forward strand.
GGTTCGTTGAAGGCGCCGCGGAGTTCATCCACGGTGCCGACGATCGCGTGGCGATCGATGTCGCCAACGCCGCCGGCGGCTCGCAGGATGCCAAGATCGATACCGTCGTGGACGACATTGCTTCCTGGGCGGGCACCTCGGCCGACTATTCGGCCGGTTACATCGCCACGCGCTACCTGCACGACAAACTCAAGACCGCAGGTTTCAGCGGCGGCATGAAAGACTTCATGCAGTACCTGAACAGCAGCAGCAATCCCACGATGGACCAGGCGCTGGTGCACTTCTTCGGCGGTGGCTACAACCAGGCTGCCTTCATCGCCGAGATCCAGGCCGACTCGGGCAATGGCCTCTCCAACGGCGTGATGTTCGTCAAGAACAAGATGAATCTCGGCAATGCGGACACCGGCGCCATCGGTGGCCTGGATGCCGACGGCGGCGCGGCGAAGACCGCCCAGACCGTGGTGGCCGACGTGGGTGGCCTGTATGGCGACGATGTGCTGCAGGGTTTCCACGAGACCTGGGAGCAGGTGGCTCCAGGCACCACGAACACGCGCACTGCCACACTGCAGGTCGGCGCGCAGGTCGGCGAGACCGTCGATGTGAAACTGGGTGCGATGAACCTGGGAGCGTTGGGGCTGAATGACGTCGACGTGGCGTCAGATGCCTACAGCGCCTCACGATCCATCATCCACCTGGATCAGGCGCTGGACTACGTGAACAAGCAGCGCGCCACCCTGGGCGCGCAGATGGCACGCATCGAAGGTTCGGTCTCGTCGCTGCAGGCCTCTGTGGAAGCCACTACCGAGGCGCGTTCACGTGTACAGGATGCCGACTATGCCGCGGAAACCGCCACGCTGACGCGCGCCAGCATCCTGCAGCAGGCCGGCACCGCGATTCTGGCGCAGGCCAATGCCACGCCCAGCCGCGTGCTGTCGCTGCTGTCCTCGCTCAACGGCTGAAGCTTCAAACCTTTCTAATCCGCCAGCGTCAGCGCCACGAATTC